>JASHSY010000235.1 GCA_030040825.1 Xanthobacteraceae bacterium | reverse complement strand
ATGCGGAGGCAGAATAACACGTGAACCCCGATAGCAGAGCTCCCGCCAGCAAGGTACCCGAAGTCACGCTGATCTTCTGGACCATCAAGATCGCGGCGACGACGCTCGGCGAAACCGGCGGCGACACCCTGACCATGACGCTCGGTTGGGGTTATCTCGCCGGCACGGTTCTGTTCGTTGCGCTCCTGATCGCGCTCGTCACCGCCCAGATCGCTGCGCAGCGGTTTCATCGCTGGCTTTATTGGGCGACCATCATCGCCTCGACCACCGCGGGCACGACGCTCGCCGATTTCGCCGACCGCTCGCTCGGCGTCGGCTATGCCGGGGGCGCCTCGCTGTTGTTCGTGAGCCTGATCGTTACGCTTGCCGCCTGGTATTGGTTGCTCGGTACCATCGCGGTCGAAAGCGTGCGCGCGCCCAAAGCCGAAGCATTTTACTGGCTGGCAATCACGCTGTCGCAGACGCTTGGCACAGCGCTTGGCGACTGGACCGCCGATGACACCGGGCTTGGCTACGACGGCGGCGCGCTCGTCTTTGCCGCCGGGCTTGCGGCGCTGGCCGCCCTTTATGCCTTCACCACGGTCTCGCGGGTGTTTTTATTCTGGGCTGCGTTCATCCTCTCGCGTCCGCTCGGGGCCACGCTCGGCGATTTCCTCGACAAGCCGGCCACCGACGGCGGGCTTGCCTTGAGCCGCCCGCTTGCCTCCGTTGTCATCGGCGCCTTCATCGTTGTCTGCCTCGTGGTGCTACCGCAGAAAGCGGGCCGATCTTCCGGCCAATCGGAAGCAGCGCATTGAATTCGCGCTAGTCGTAGGTTCGGCTGACCTGCCGCTGTCCTTTGCAACGTTGGACGCGGCTACAATCCAAAATCACCGTTCCCCGCCTTCTCCGCCAAAGCGATGGAGCGCCAGGGACCAATTAGGCGCATCCGGCGTCATAAAGCTTCATCGCAAACGCCGCCCCTATCTAATTGAAATCCATAGCTTATGGCGTCGGACGGCGCCTGTCCGCCCAGCCACCCCACCGCCGGTGCGCCGCAAAGATGAAATTTTGCTTCCTGTTTTCCGGCGTTCGCCACCATCCCTTAAGCGTGGCTTTAAGAATTTTGGGTGATTTTTAACCGAAATTACCACCGCGGAATGCAATGCCAGCAACGACCAGTGAACTGCGCGAGCCTCCAACGCCCGGCGCCGCCGATGCCCCTTCGACCAAACGGCGGCTTGCCACCCAGCATGTGCGCGAGGCGCGCGACCGGCTGACCTCGACCAGCGGCACGCGCCCGGTGTTCGATTACGAACTGTTGCGCCAGTTCGCGCAAAATCGTCTTTCCGGCTCGCTGGTGACACTGCCTCTCGTCGTGACCATCGGCGCGCTATCGAGTCTGTGGACCGGCGCACTCGCGTCCGGCACCTGGACCGCCGGCGCGCTGATCATCCATCTCGTCATCACACGGCTGTGCCGGCAGTTCCTCGACGAACAGCCGTCGACCGCCAATCTGCGCTCGTGGCGGCTGCGTTTCATCCTGCTCGATCTGTTCTTCGGCGTGGCGTGGACCTTCATCCTGATCCATCCCCTCGGCGGCGACGAGCAGTCCGGCACCTTCATGCTGTTCGTCATGCTGCTGGTGGTGGCGATCTCCAGCATGCTTGCCTCGAGCCTGCCGATCGCGGTGCTTGCGTCGACGCTGCCGGTCACCATCGCGATTGCGCTGAACTTTATTTTAAAAGGTACGCTGCACAATTACATCCTCGCCATAATGGTGCTCACCGCGGAAGGCTATTTCTCGCTGCTCGCCTATCGCCTCTACTCGACGACGCTTGCGACGCTGGAAGCGCGCGCGGAAAAGGATGCGTTGATCGGCGAACTCGAACAGTCGAAGTCGATCTCCGACGAGGCGCGGCGCCGGGCCGAAGCCGCCAACATCGCCAAGTCGCGGTTTCTCGCGCAAATGAGCCACGAGTTGCGCACGCCCTTAAACGCCATCCTCGGCTTCTCCGAAGTGATGAAAGGCGAGATTTTCGGCGCGCACGCGGTACCGATGTACAAGGATTATGCCGGCGACATCCACAATTCCGGCGTGCATCTGCTCAACCTGATCAACGAGATCCTCGACCTTTCCCGCATTGAGGCCGGCCGCTATGAGCTCAACGAAGAGGCGGTATCGCTCAACCGCGTGGTGGAAGATTGCCACCACTTGCTCAAGTTACGGGCGGGCAATCGCGGCATCACACTGCATGAATTGTTCGAGCCGGACATGCCGCGGTTGTGGGCCGACGAGCGCGCGGTGCGCCAGATTTGTCTCAACCTTCTGTCCAATGCGATCAAGTTTACCCCGCAGGGCGGCGAAATCTGGCTCAAGGTCGGCTGGACCGCCTCGGGCGGCCAATACATGAGCGTCAAGGATACCGGCCCCGGCATTCCGGAAGAGGAAATCCCGGTGGTGCTTGCCTCCTTCGGCCAGGGCTCGAATTCGATCAAATCGGCCGAACAGGGAGCAGGCTTAGGGCTGCCGATCGCCAAAAACCTGATCGACCTGCACGGTGGCACCTTTACGCTGAAATCGAAGCTGCGCATCGGCACCGAAGTAATCGTGACCTTCCCCCCCGAGCGGGTGATGTCGGCGCTGGCGCCGATCGCCGATGGGCCGGCGCCGCCAACCCAACCGGCGCTCGATTTGGCGCTGGCGATGTCGTCATCTTCATCAATGTCGTCGTCCTCGTCGATGCCGTCCTCGTCGCCCGACGACTCCACCAACCGCGCGCGACGGGCACTGTTCGGCACTTAGCGCGGGTCTGGAAGTCTCCTACAGTGCAACGTGAATCGCGGCTGTAAGGAATGGCATCGGTGCGCCAACGCCTGTTGTGGTTGCTGCTGGCCGGGCTCACAATTGCCCTGCTCGTCTTGATCGCGCGAGGCGGTGAGCCGGTTGGCCCGCTGTCGAGCGCGCAATTCGGCTCGCTCGCTTACAAGGTCGCGCTGCTGGTCTTTATCGGTTCTGCGGTGCTCGTCATGTTCCGCGAGCGCTTCGCACAGGCGGTCACCGCGGCAATGCTTTGGGTCGTGGTCGCGCTCGCACTCGTCATCGGCTATTCGTACCGCTACGAGCTGCGCGGCGTCGGCGAACGGGTGATGGCCGAGCTCATTCCGGGCCATGTCGTTTCGCACGGGCGTAGCGTCGAGGTCGCCCGCGCATTCAACGGCGATTTCGATGTCACCGTCGAGATCAACGGCGCCCGCGTCGGCATGGTGCTCGATACCGGCGCGAGTTCTGTCGTGCTGACCCCAGAGGCGGCAAAAGCCGCGGGCCTGCCGCTTGAGGTGCTGATCTATTCCACCGAGGTTGAAACCGCCAACGGGCGCACCCGCGCCGCACCGGTCACCCTCAATCGCATCGCGATCGGTGGCCTGGTCGAACGCTCGGTCGAGGCGCTGGTAGTGCAGCCCGGCCAGCTGAAAACCAGCCTGCTTGGCATGAGCTTCTTGAACCGGCTGCAAAGCTGGGAGGTGCGTGGCGACCGGCTTTTGCTGCGCGGCTATCCGTAAACGAGGCCGACCAGGAAGCGCAGCGCCACCAATTCGAGGAAGCAGCCGAACGCGATCTCTAGCGTCCGCCGCGACAGTCGGTGCGAAAGATGGGCGCCATACGGCGCCATGAAGCTTGCGACCGGCGCCACCACCACGACGCCGATCAGCGAGACGAAACCGAGCGACAATGGCGGCAGCTCCGCCTCATGCGGCAGCCCGGCGAGGATGAAGCCTATCGCGCCGGCGATGCAGATTGGGACCGCGACGCCCGACGACGTTGCCACCGCATTGTGGATGGGCTTGCCGTAAAGCGTCAGCACAATTGTCGAAATTGCCCCGCCGGTCACACCCATCAGCGAGCCGCCCAGCCCGATGCCGAAGCCATAAAGGACCATCGGAATGCGGCCGGGCAACTCGTCGCTGATGTTCCAGCGGTTACCGCCAAACATAAGCTTGAGCGCGATCAAGGTCGCGATGAGAACGAACAGGATCGTCATCAAGGTTGCCGGCGCAAAGGCCGCAATGGCTGAGGCGCACGCCACCCCAACAACCGCCGGCATCGCCCATTGGCCGACAATGCCGGGGATCGCAAAACCTTTCGCCCGGTGCGTCAGATAGGAGCGGATGGTGGTCGGGATAACAACTGCAATCGATGTGCCGAGGCAGAGCTGCATGCGCACGTCTTCCGGAACCCCGAACACGCGAAATACTTCGAACAGCACCGGCACGATCACCGACCCGCCGCCGATTCCGAACATGCCGGCCAGCAAGCCGCTGATGATTCCGCCGAACAATATCGCAAGAATGAGCCAGAGAAATTCGTGCCAAGGAACGCCGAGGATCATCTGCACTTGCAACTTTCCGGACCGAAAATCAGGCCGCGATTGCCTGGCCGCTTCCGTCCCGTATATGCGCGAGCGCCGCGAGCAGAAGCCCGACGCCAGCGCTGCTCGCCGATGCGGTGGCAAGCGTACGACGATACATTCGCGCGCCCGGCATCGCGCGGAACAGGCCGTGCAGATGCCGGGTGATGGCATGAAGGCGCGTGCCGCACCCCAGTTCTTGCTCGATATAGGGGATGAGCGCCGCGGCGGCCGCTTTTGCCGAGGCGAAGCGCGCAGCCTCGCCGAACAGGAGCGGATCAACGTCGAGCAGTCGCCAAGGTTCCTGGTAAGCAGCCCGGCCCATCATCACGCCATCGACGTGCGCAAGATGAGCCAGCGCCGCTTCAAGGTCGCCAATGCCGCCGTTGATCACCACAGTCAGGCGAGGATGGGTTCGTTTGAGTCGGTAGACCCGCGCGTAATCGAGCGGCGGCACTTCGCGATTTTCCTTCGGCGACAGCCCGTCGAGCCATGCCTTGCGAGCGTGAACGATCAGCGCGTCGGCGCCGGCGTGCTCCACCGCATCGGCAAAATTTGCTAGCGCCAGTTCCGGATCCTGATCGTCGATACCGATGCGGCATTTGACCGTCACGGGCACGGCAACCACCGCTCTCATCGCCGCCACGCATTCGCCCACCAGCACAGGTTCGGCCATCAGGCAGGCGCCGAACCGTCCTTCCCGCACTCGGTCCGAAGGGCAACCGGCATTGAGGTTGATTTCATCAAAACCAAGATCGGCGCCGATACGCGCGCAGGCGGCGAGTGCGGCTGGATCGCAGCCACCGAGTTGAAGCGCCAGCGGATGCTCGGCTGCGTCAAAGCGCAGAAGCCGCGCCCGGTCACCATGTAGTACGGCACCGGTAGTCAGCATTTCAGTGTAAAGCAGCGCTCGGCGCGTCAGCAGGCGATGGAAGAACCGGCAATGCCGGTCGGTCCATTCCATCATCGGCGCGACCGAGAATTTACGAACTCCGTCGATCACTGCTAAACCGTTGTTTACGTTTGCCGGCTGGCAATAGCGAAATTTGCCGGCCCAGTCACTCCTTGTATAGCGAAGCCAGCCATCGTGACGCAGGGATGAACGACAAAGAGCGCGCCGCACTCGGATCGATCGCCGCCTCGGCCGGCCTCACCCTGGCGAAGGCCGTCGTCGGCCTGCTGACCGGATCGCTCGCGATTTTGTCGGAAGCCGGCCATTCATTGCTCGACCTCGCTGCGACGGTTATGACTTATGTCGCGGTGCGGGTTTCCGGCAAGCCGGCCGACGCCGAGCATCAATACGGCCACGGCAAGGTCGAAAGCGTGACCGCGCTGATCGAAACCGGCTTTTTGTTCCTGCTCGCCGCGACGGTCGTTTACGAAGCAGCGCAGCGACTCGCGGGCGAAAGCAAATACGCGGTCGAAGCGACCGGCGCTGCTTTCGCCATTATCGTCATGTCGATCGCGATCGATTTTTTCCGAGCCCGCGCGCTTGACCGCGTCGCGAAAGCAACATCGAGCCAGGCGCTAGAAGCTGACGCGCTGCATTTTGGCACCGATATGCTGTCGTCGGTTGCCGTGCTGATCGGGCTTGTTGGCGTCGCGCTCGGCTATCCCTTCGCCGATGCCGTCGCAGCTTTGGTTGTCGCGGTGTTCATCGGCATTGCCGGCTGGCGCCTGGGGCGACGTACCATCGATGCTTTGACCGACACTGCACCGGCCGGCGTTAGTGAACAGATCGCAGCGATCGCACGGCGCGTGCCCGGCATTGTCACCGTGGAACGCGTACGCGCTCGGTCCGCGGGAGCCGTGCTATTTGTTGATCTCAGCGTCGCGGTAAGCCGTGCGCTGCCGCTCGATCGTGTCACCGCCATCAAGGAACGGCTCAACCGCGCCGTGCTTGGCGAGTTACCGGAAGCCGAAATAACCGTCACCATTGAGCCGCGCGCGCTCGATGATGAGACCGTGCGCGAGCGCGTGATGCTGATCGCCCGCAACAATGGGCTGGCGGTTCACCACGTAGCGGTACAGGCGCTTGCCGATCGTCTGTCGGTTTCGGCCGATCTCGAGGTCGAAGGCACGCTGCCGCTTTTGGCCGCGCACGATACCGCGAGCCAGCTGGAGGACGCGATCCGCGACGAACTCGGTCCGACGGTCGAGGTTGAAACCCACATCGAGCCATTGCCGGCCGCCATACTTGCCGGCCGCGATGCCGCCGATGCTCGCGTTGCCGAGATCGGTGCGGCGCTCTCGGCGCTCGCCGCCGACTCAGCAGGGCTTAACGAAATCCATGACGTGCGCGTGCGTGAAACCGCCGACGGCGAGATTGTCAATTTTCACTGCCGGGTTAATCCCGCCCTTTCGGTCAGGGCCGTGCACGATCTGGTTGACGGCATCGAGCAAAATTTGCGCCGGCATTTTCCCGGTATCGCCCGTGTCATCGGTCACGCCGAACCGGGGCGCGACATGAAGGAAGGCTGACGCCCGCGACGTCAAGATGACGTCAAGATAAAGAGCTACGCCTTGTTGCTGACACACGATCTCCATAGCGTGCGACAGTCAGACAAGAGGGCGCGACAGACTGCAAGCTTATTAAGGACGACGATGAAGATAATGACGGAGAACGGACAATTGGGGGCGCGCAAACTTTTGGCCGGCTTGTTGGCCGCTGCAACGCTGTTCGGCGCGTATTGTGTCGCTACGGCCGGCATATCCGCATTGCTCGCAGCAGCCACTGATATTTCCGCTCAGGCCCACGGCGGCCACGGTCACGGCAGCCACGGCCATTGGAGCAGCGGTCACTGGGGTGGCGGCCATTATTGGCGTGGCGGCTGGGGTCGCGGCCGTTACTGGCATGGCCGCTGGTGGGGACCCGGCATCGGCCCATGCTGGCGCTGGACGCCGATCGGGTGGGTCTGGATTTGCTGATTCGCAGTAACGCAACCGCTTGATACCGGCTCGCGGCACCGTTTCACGGGTGCCGCGAGCCCGGATTGCGCCTGCGAACCGGGCGAGTTGATCCAGTGTGCCCGGTGAACCGCCCCACTGAATAAGTCTTGCCTTTTCATCGGCGCGCAAAGCTTCTACATCAGGTGCAGTCATGCGCACCGAAGAGCCGCGTCCCTTTCGCCTTAAGGATTACCGCCCGCCGGATTGGCTGATTGAATTTGTCGATCTCGACGTTTTCCTCGATCCGACCGAGACGATTGTCCGCGCCCGGTTGTGGGTAACGCCGAATAGTGCCGGTCGTCCCGCCCCGCTGGTTCTCGACGGCGAAGATCTCAAGCTCCGTTCGCTCACATTTAACGGCACGCCGTTGCCGACGGCAAACTTCGTCGCCACGCCGGACCGCCTTACGATCGCGCAGCCGCCAAGACGGTCGTTCGAGCTGGGGATCGAAACAGTCCTCGATCCGGCCGCCAACACTCAACTGATGGGTCTCTACCGGGCCGGCTCGACATATTGCACGCAATGCGAGGCGGAGGGCTTTCGCCGTATCACCTATTTCCTCGACCGGCCGGATGTGATGGCGGTCTACACCACCCGCATCGAGGCCGACAAAACCGAGGCGCCGGTGCTGCTTGCCAATGGCAACCTTGTCGAGCAAGGCGACGTGCCTGGCGGCAACAGGCATTTTGCGGTTTGGCACGATCCGTTCAAGAAACCCTGTTATCTGTTTGCGCTGGTTGGCGGCAACCTCAAACGCGTCTCCGACTCGTTCACGACCATGTCCGGGCGCAAGGTCGCGCTGCATATTTACGTCGAACCCGGTAAGGAGGACCGCTGTTTCTACGCGATGGACAGTCTCAAGCGCGCCATGCGCTGGGACGAGGAAGTTTTCGGCCGCGAATACGATCTCGATATTTTCATGATCGTCGCGGTTTCGGCCTTCAATATGGGCGCGATGGAGAATAAAGGACTCAATATCTTCAACGACAAATACGTGCTGGCCTCACCGGCGACCGCGACCGACAGCGACTACGCCCATATCGAGGCGGTGATCGCGCACGAATATTTTCACAATTGGACGGGCGATCGGATCACTTGCCGCGACTGGTTTCAGCTTTGTTTGAAGGAAGGCCTTACTGTTTTCCGTGATGAAGAGTTTTCCGCCGATCAGCGATCGCGCCCGGTCGAGCGGATTGGCGACGTACGCGCGTTGCGTTCGCATCAATTCGTTGAGGATGCCGGCCCGCTTGCTCACCCCGTCAGGCCGGAGGTCTATCACGAGATCAACAACTTCTACACGACGACTGTTTATGACAAGGGTGGCGAAGTCGTAAGGATGATCAAGGTCCTGCTCGGTGCCGAGCTGTTCCGCAAAGGGATGGACCTCTACTTTACCCGCCATGACGGCGAGGCAGCGACCGTCGAGCAGTTCGTGCAATGCTTCGCCGACGTAAGCGGGCGCGATTTCTCCCAATTCATGCTCTGGTACAGTCAAGCCGGCACGCCGGAAGTCCTGGTGGCCCCGCACTATGATTCGCGTGCGAAAACCTTTCGCCTCGACCTGACCCAGACCGTGCCGCCGACACCCGGCCAATCTGAGAAAGCCCCGATGTTGATCCCGCTTGCGCTCGGGCTTGTCGGTCGAAATGGCGATGACTTGCCGCTTCTGCTTGATGGCAAGCCGCTGGCGCGGGGGGTCATCGAGCTGAGCAAGCCGAGCCAAAGCTTTGTCTTCACCGGCGTCGCCGAATGCCCAATCCCTTCGCTCAACCGCGGCTTTTCCGCACCGATAAGGCTTGCTCTGCCGATCGAGCCCGATGACGTGCGATTTCTCGCCACGCACGATTCGGATCCGTTCAATCGTTGGCAAGCGGCACAGACGCTGGCGATGTCGCTGCTGACCGCTAACGTCGCCGCTCTACGACGTGGCGCTTCTGTCGGCGAGGATGCCGGTTTGATCGCCGCGTTCGGCGCCGTCCTGGGCGACAGTACGCTTGAACCCGCCTTCGTTGCGCTGACGCTGACGCCGCCAAGCGAGGCCGATATTGCCCGCGAGATCGGCCGCGATATCGACCCCGAGGCGATATTCGTAGCGCGCAAGATTTTGCGCGCTGCCATTGGGCGTAGTCTCGGTGGGACGCTGGCGGAAAAATACCGTCAGATGATGACACCAGGACCCTATCGGCCAGATGCAGCCAGTGCCGGCCGCCGTTCGCTCAAAAGTGTGTGCCTCAATCTGCTGGCCGCAACCGAGGAAAGTGAGGCGATTGCGCTTGCGTTCTCGCAATACCAGAGCGCCGATAACATGACCGACCGCATGGCGGCGCTGGAAACGCTGGCCTTGCACGACCGACCTGAGCGCGCGCAGGCACTGGAGGACTTCTACGCCCGTTACCAGGATGATCCGCTGATCATCGACAAGTGGCTCGCGTTGCAGGCGGCAATACCAGAACCGGCCACGCTCGATCGCGTGCGGGTGCTCACAGCGCACCCTGCATTCTCAATGGCCAACCCCAATCGGGTGCGCGCTTTGATCGGCTCGTTCGCACAAGTCAATCATACACAGTTCAACCGGGCCGATGGCGCCGGCTATGATTTCGTGGCCGACACGGTGCTTGCGCTCGATCCGAAGAATCCGCAAGTCGCCGCCCGCCTGATGGGTGCCTTCCGTTCCTGGCGTGTGCTGGAGTCGCGGCGGCGCGAGCATGCCGAAGCAACCTTGCGCCGCGTTGCAGCGGCACCGTCGCTATCGCGCGACGTTAGCGATATCGTCGCTCGCACGCTCGCCGCAGAACGGTGACGCTTTCATTGCTCTACACGGCCGAGCTCGGCGGGAAAGCGGGCTTGCGTTTCTCAAGATGGGCGGCGAGCCCTTCCGCCGACTCCGGACCGGTGAAGCCCATAAACTCCAACGCCAACGAAGCGTCGAAGATCGGCCCAGCCTGGCGAAGCCAATTGTTGAGGGAAAACTTGGTCCAGCGAATGGCGCTTTGCGCGCCCTCAGCCAGCCGTGTCGCGACCTTGACGGCCTCGCCGTCCAGATCGGCATCCTCGACCGCCAGACTGACAACGCCGATCCGTTCCGCTTCCGCGCCGAGCAGTTGGTCGCAGAGCAACAGATAATATTTGGCCTTGGCCATGCCGCACAGAAGCGGCCAGATAATCGCCGCGTGATCGCCCGCCGCGACGCCCAGTCGCGTGTGGCCGTCGATAATGCGGCAGTCTTTGCTGGCGATCGAAATGTCGGCCAGGAGGCCGCAGACAAGTCCGGCGCCGACCGCTACACCGCGCATGGCGCTCACGATCGGCTTCGAACAATTGATGATGTTGTAAACGATATCGCTCGCCTCGCGCCAGACGCGGGCACGATCGTCGAAATTACCCATGATATCGCGGATCATCCCGAAATCGCCGCCGGCGGAAAACATGGTGCCCGCGCCGGTGATGATCGCGGCGTTGATTTCGGGGTCGGTGTCGACGTCGCGCCAGACACGCGCAAGTTCGGCGTGCATGGCGCGATCGGCGGTGTTGAACTTGCCGTTGTCCATCGTGATGCGCAACACCTTCGGATGCGGCGTATCGAATTTCAGCCTCGTGTAGTCGGAGTAACGCTCACTCATGATGCATTCCTCGCCGAGCCATTTTTCAAGCGCGCGGTTAGAGCGCAATGAAACCCTTTGCCTGTCAAGACACGAAGCGGCCGCTCGCGATGTGAGTGGCGTCCTGCGGCCACACGGTAGCCCCTTCGAACGTGTAAGGATTCATCGGATGAATTTGCGCATCAACATCGACGCGGCAATGGCGGCCGCACCATCCCGTTGATTTGACTCATCCTTTGACGATGCCGATAGCAGGGACCCAAAAAACCATGGGATAGTGTTAAGAAAAATATTGACTCCTGACTCTCGACAAATCGGCGCGCATCGATTCTTATCGGAGCGATTCGGAAAGAAGCGGCTGTATTTCTTCCGATCGCGGGTGCAGGGGACGTTCCGAAACGGAGGCAGGCATGGCGCGCGCCGATTTGGCGAGTGCGTCTGTACGACCGGATTCGATCCAAGGCTTGGCAAAATCGATTGCCAAACCTGCCTACCGGCGCCTCTTGAGTGCGGAGCCGCTTCTACGTCGCGCCGTCCCGGTTCTCATTATCGCTTTTCTGGTCACTATCTGCATCGGCGCGGCGGTGCAGGTGCTTGAACAGCGCCGGCAAGTCATGCTGCAAGCGCGTCAGGCGATCGAGTCGCTCGCCGATCAACTGGCCATCGAGCTTGACCGCGGCGGCCGCGAGACAAAGGGAACCCCCAGTCGGACGGCGACAGCTCTTGACCGAGTAATGCCGCTTTGGGCAACAGCGGCCAAGCGGTCGATTCTGATCGCCGGTCCAGATGGCACAATCGTCGCCACCAACCCGTCGGATCCGCAGAAGGTCGGCCGCCGCATTCTCGACGTTCTCGGCCCGTCGCAAGCTTTGACTGCATATGGCCCGGGGGGCGGCACGCTGGAAATCACCTTGCCCGACGGCGAGGCGGCGTTGGCGACGGTACGTGCGCTACATAGCCCACTCGGTCTCCTCGCCATCACCGAGCGCGCCGACGACGCGCTCGCAGGGTGGCATTCCGCGACCGGGCTTACCGTCACCTTGTCGGCCACCACCGGGTTCGTGGTCCTCATCCTCGGCTTCGCATTTCATTGGCAGGCGACACGGGCACGCGAAGCGGACATCATCCACGACACGGTGCGCGGCCGGATCGATACGGCGCTTAATCGCGGCCGCTGCGGCCTTTGGGACTGGGACCTGGCCCGCGGGCGCGTGTTTTGGTCCCGCTCGATGTTTGACCTCCTCGGCCTGCCCGCCAAGGACGATTTGCTGGCTTTTGGTGAGCTTAATGCGCTTGTTCATCCGGACGATATCGATCTTTATGAACTTGCCCGCCAACTCATGGGCGGCGGCCTGACTTCGATCGATCACGCCTTCCGCA
Source organism: Xanthobacteraceae bacterium (assembly GCA_030040825.1). GTDB lineage: Bacteria > Pseudomonadota > Alphaproteobacteria > Rhizobiales > Xanthobacteraceae > BOG-931. The sequence goes on along the minus strand of JASHSY010000235.1, from coordinate 477 downwards.
TGCGGCATGCAAACGGTCACTGGCTTTGGTTGCGGGTGCGTTGTGAGTTGACGCATCAACAAGCCGATACCGGACCTCATCTCATTGGCATCGCCGTCGACGTATCGGAACAGAAAGATTTGGTGGAAAGAACCACCGCAGCCGACTTGCGTTTGCGCGATGCCATCGAGACCATTCCGGAAGCTTTCGTGGTGTGGGACGCCGACAATCGGCTGGTATTGTGCAACTCCAACTTCCAGGAATTGCACCGACTGCCCGATGCCGCGGTCATCGCCGGGACGCCCTATGAAACAGTCGTCGCCGCCGGGCGGAAACCCATCATCCGCACCACAATCGCGAATGAGGACCATGAAAAGCAGGGCGCGCGCACCTTCGAAGCGCAGCTCAATGATGGACGTTGGCTGCACATCAGCGAACGCCGCACTAAAGACGGCGGTTACGTTTCCGTCGGCACCGACATTACGAAAATCAAACAGC
>JASHSY010000234.1 GCA_030040825.1 Xanthobacteraceae bacterium | reverse complement strand
GCGTGCTGGACCAGCACGCGCAGCAGGTCGTATTCCTTCGGCGAGAGCTTTACCTCCCGGTCACCGACCTTGACGATGCGGCGGACCAGATCGACGGAAAGCTGACCGACCCTGAACACCGGCCGCTCGCCATGGATCTGCAATTGGTGGCGCAGCGCGGCCCGCATGCGCGCAAGCAGCTCGTCCATGCCGAACGGCTTGGTGACGTAATCGTCGGCGCCGAGATCGAGCGCTTCCACCTTGCCGGCTTCGTCGCTGCGGCTGGATAAGACGACGATTGGAACACTCTCGTTGCGCGCGCGGATCATGCGCAACAGGTCATGCCCGTGTGCATCCGGCAGGCCAAGGTCGAGAATGATCAGATCCGGTTTTTCATTAAGAAGGTCGAGCGCCGCCTTGGCATTGGGCGCTTCAAGCGTCTGATAGCCTTGGGCGGAGAGTCCCATGCGCAAGAGCTTGCGGATCGGCGGTTCGTCATCGACCACCAGCACGCGGAGCGGGGCGGCGTTCATGCGGCGACATCCAGACCTTGCCGCTGGCGCGGGATCGGCAGGCTGATGGTGAAGGCGGCGCCGCTGCGATCAGTGCGGTTGGCAGCGACGATGGTGCCGTGCATAGCTTCGACAAAGCCGCGCGAGATTGCGAGCCCAAGCCCGGTACCGGCGCGCACTTGGTCGGTTTTCTGCGCGCGGTAGAATTTGTCGAAGATGTGATCAAGATCGGTTGCGGAAATGCCGCTGCCTTCGTCGAGAACGCGCAGCCAGACATTGTCGACATCACGCCAGCTCTGCACGATGATTTTGGTATCAGGCGGAGCATATTTGGCGGCGTTGTCGAGCAGATTGAACAGGACCTGCTCGAACAGCACCGCGTCGAGTTCGAGCATCGGCAAATCGGGTGCCAGTTCAAGCTCGACCTGATGATGCGAAAGAATTCGGCCCGCGCGCCGCAAGGCGCTGCCGACGATCTCGCCGATATCGTGTAGTGCGACATTCGGCGAAATTGCGCCGGATTCGAGCTTGGTCATGTCGAGCAGGTTGGCGATGAAACGATTGAGCCGTTCCGATTCATCGATGATTGTCGCCAGCAGATCGGCTTTCTCCCCGTCGCCGAGTTTGCCGCCGAGGTCGCGCAAGGTGCCGGCGGCGCCGAGCACTGCGGCCAATGGTGTCTTGAGGTCATGCGATATCGAGGTGAGCAGTGCCGACCGTAGCCGCTCGGTCTCCGCCGCGCGCTCGACCCGATCCATCTCCTCGACGAGCCGCACGCGTTCGATCGCCAGCGCGCCCTGATCGCGTAGCGCGTCGAGTAGCCGCCGCTGATCAGGCGTCAAGAGCGGCCCCGGCTTATCGCTATCGATGCCCATCACGCCGATTGCGCCGCGGCCGGTATGCATCGGCAGGAACAGGCGCTTTGCGCCGGGTAGCGTCTCGGAGCCGCGCCCGGCGCTGCGATCGTTCTCCCAGGCCCATTTCGCGGCGGCGAGGTCGGCATCGTCGAGGATGTCCTCGGGAGGATAGCCGGCCTTGACCGCGATCGAGCCAAGCTCCGGCAATAGCAGCACGACGCGGACCTTGAGCATCAAGGCGGTCTGATAAGCCGTCGCCCAAAGAACGTCGTCGAGGGTACCGGCACCGGCAAGCTTGCGGCTGAACGCATAGAGCGATTCAGTGACGCGCGCTCGCTCGGTCGCCGCGATCGTTTGTGTGCGGCCGCGCGCGGCGACATTGGAGACGATGACTGCGACGAGTGTAAAAAGAAAGAACGCCGCGATGTTATGAGGATCTTCGATTGTCAGCGTGTAGATCGGCGGCAGAAAGAAAAAGTTGTAGCAGAGCGCCGAGGCGAGGCTTGCCAGCAGCGACGGCCAAAGTCCGAAGCGAACGGCCACACCGACCACGGCCGTCAGGAAGACCGAATCGACGTTCTCGACGCCGATCAGATAGTCGACAACCTCCGCGCAGAGAAGGGCCAACGCGACTGCGATCAGCGAAAGAACGTAAGGTGTCGGATTGACCGCCGGATCGAGCTCGGCGGCGCGGACCGATTTCTTCGGAATCGGCTCTCCAATGGTATCGCCGGCGATAACGTGAACGCTGATGTTGCCCGACCGGCGCACCAAATCGTGCACGACTGAACCGTGCAGTATTTCGAACCACCGCGTGCGCGCCGATTTGCCGATGACGATTTGCGTAATATTGTTGGCCTGCGCATAGCCGATCAGGTCGGTTGCGATGTCGCGCGCCACCGCGGGAAGCGTAGTCGCTTCGCCGCCGAGGGCCTCGGCGAGGCGGAGCGTGTCGGCGACGCGGTCGCGCTCTTCCTCCGACAATTGCAGGCTGCGCCGCCCCTCGATGTAGAGCGCCGTCCACGGTCCATGCAGTCGGTCGGCGAGTCGTTTGGCGTAGCGCACAAGGCCAGCCGAGCGCGGGTCATCGCTGACGCAAACGAGAATGCGTTCGCCCGCGGCCCAGGGCCCGGGAATGGCGTGCGCCTGCATCTCGGTGAGCAACTCTTCGTCCACCCGCTCGGCCGTGCGACGCAGTGCAAGCTCGCGCAACGCCGTGAGATTGGCCGGCGAAAAGAAATGCTCGAGCGCGCGCTCGGCTTGCCTGGGCACGTAGACCTTGCCCTCCTTGAGCCGCTGGATCAGATCGTCCGGCGTCAGATCGACCAATTCGACCGCATCGGCGCGATCGAACACGTCATCCGGCACGGTCTCGCGCACGCGGACGTGGGTGATCTGTGCTACTACATCGTTGAGGCTTTCGATGTGCTGAATGTTGACGGTGGTGTAAACGTCAATGCCGTGACTCAAGAGCTCTTCGACGTCGAGGTAGCGCTTGGGGTGGCGGCTACCCTCGGCATTGGTGTGCGCAAGTTCGTCCACCAATACTATTTGCGGACGGCGGGCGATGATCGCGTCGAGGTTCATCTCCTCCAGTAGTTGGCCTCTATAGTCGATGCGCTTGCGCGGAACGATTTCCAG
>JASHSY010000233.1 GCA_030040825.1 Xanthobacteraceae bacterium | reverse complement strand
TCGAACGCATGGGCAAATCAGGGTAGCGTAATTGCCCTCGCCATGTGAGCGGCGGGGCGCGCGCGAAGACGGTTAAGCGGCGGCGTATTTGCCGCCGACCTTATCATCGCCGGAGTGGCCGAGCAGCATCGCGCGTCGCGAGTCGATGGCAAAACGAACTTGATCGAGTGCCAGCGAGAACGACATCTGCGCGTTCTCGTCGTATTCCTCATGCTCGGCTTGGTGGATGATCGCGGCCACCAGATGATCGACCTCGTGCTGGAGTTGATCGAGAGCTTCGAGCGACGGCACGGTGTGCGCTTTGCGCACCAGATCGAGCAGCTTTTGCAGTAATCGCAGCCGCCGGGTACGGCCGCTGTTGCGGAAGTAACCGGCCATGCCGGCAATCGCCGAGCCGAAGATCGGGAAAATCAGCAGGCCGTAGAAGATGTCGTCGCCGTATTTATCAAAGAACGATTTTTGGTCGTCGCCGAGATAGGCAAGCGCGCCGGGATGCACCAGGACGCTGGCATCCTTATCGGTCGACGGCGCTTTGATCTGGATCTCGCCGGGCATCGCGGCTGCCAATGCCAGCCGCGATGAGTAGATCAGTTTCGCCAGCGTGGCGACGGCATCGTGGTTGAACGACTTTCGCGCCACCAGATATTCCGGAAAGCTGAGCGTCTTGAGGCTGTCGTCCGGGCTTGGGGGATTGCCGCCAAAGGTGCCGGCGTCGATGTCGATCGAATTGAAGGCCGGGTTGCGGTTGACGATGCCATCCGCCTGATCGATGTCGACGAAGCTCGGCGCCTGACCATTTTGCGTAGCTGCGTCGACCGCGTCGCTGATCGCCCGGCCGGTCGGCGAGCCGGCAATGAAGATGACGTCGATCCGATTGTCCTTAACGGCTTGCGCAAGATCTTTCGGCTCAATCAGTGAAACCTGCACCTTATCGCGCGGCACGCCGTAGTGATCGAGCACGACATTCAGCAAATCGGCCGTCGCGACACTGCCGGTGACAATGCCGACACGCTTGCCGGAGAGCTTGGTGACCTTGTCGAGTTTGTCGGGCTCGCCGGCGGCCGCTGCAGTATCGCTACTCGCGGCGCTGGCATCGTTGTCGTCGTCGGCTGCGGTGTCCTCGCTTTTGGCGGTTTTGCTGCTTTTGTCGTTTTTATCGGTCTTTGCCGTTTTGGTCTGTGCAGCTTTGGCGGTCTTCGCACCTCTGCCGGTCTTGGCGGCGGGTTTTTCCTTCTTCCCGGACGCCGCCGCTTGTTTCTTCGCCGGAGCGGGGACGGTGGGAGCCGCGGCGGCCGGAGCAGCGGCGGGAGGTGCAGGCACCATCAGAGCCATGATGTTTTGACGCATGATCGCCACCACCGGCCAAGACGGCGAGTCGCCGACCGTGCTCGGCAGCACGGCAAGATCAGCGCTGCCCTTGCTCATCGCGTCGGCGCTTTCTTTCGGTCCGCCGGTGGAGACGAGTTGCAGGCGAATTTTGTCCTTGTCGGCGGCGAATCGGTTGATCAGCACGTGCACGATTTTGTCGCTGGCGCTCCCGGCCGGTCCGGCGGCAATCCGCATGATGTGCGGCGCGGTCATCGCATAGATCGCCGCCCATACGCAGCCGCCGATGACCAGCGTGCCTAAAATGGTCACCAGCCAGGTATGGCGCAGAAACATTCGCACCCGGCTGCGCACCAAGTGCTCGAGGGATTCGACGCTTATCGGCCGGCCGTGTGCATGCGGCCCTGTGTCCGATTTGGTTTTCCGCCGCATGCGTTGCGTCAGCCAAAGCTTCATGGCGAGCGGCGGCCGTTCTGGTAAGCGCGGACGCATGGTTAATATTACCGGCCCCGGCTATTCGCCGCTACGGCGTCTTGCCGGCGGAACGGGCCAACATGCGCGTTGGTTAATCGCCGCCGGAGGCGAAAATTTGGCCTCCGCCGTAGCTCCGGCCTCGGGCGCATTAAGCCGCCGAAGAACCTGACGACGGCCCCCACGGCCCAAAACGCGTGCCTGCCGGCATCGAATGATGCAGCATGAGCATTTCGCCGATCGTTTCCGAGGTTACCAGCCCGACCAGCCGTCGCGATGCGTCAATCACGCCTACGGCCGGCGCCGATTTCTCCTGCAATAGTTTGAAGGCTTCCTCCAAGCAGCGATCGTTGCCCACCGTCGGAATGCCGGCCCTCATGACATCGCCGACGGGTGCGTTCGGTCCGCGTTCCCTGAGAGCGCGGGTGAGCTCGTTACGCCCAAGCACACCGAGCGGCCAGCCTGCGCTGTCCACTACTGGAAAGTCGCTTTGACTGGTGTGAAGCAGCGTCTCGATGGCGGCATCGATGTGCTCTTCCGGCGCCAGCGTGGCGAACTGGGTCAACATCGCGGCGGTCACGGGCACGCCGCGCGACATGGCGCGGGTCGCGACGATATGCGCTTCGGCGGAGGCGGCGAGGTAAACAAAGATGGCGATAAAGATAAGCAGCGGATTGAAGAACAGGCCGAGGAAGCCAAGCGCGAACGCAACACCCTGCCCGATCGTTGCCGCGATTTCAGTGGCGCGGACACGCCCTAGCCGGGTAGCGAGCAACGCACGTAATACGCGTCCGCCGTCCATCGGAAACGCCGGTATCAGATTAAACAGCGCGAGAAACAGATTAACCACCGCCAGACGGTCGATCATGGAAGCATTCGCATTCGCCAATGCCGTGAGGTGGGCGCTGGAAAGGCTCGCGCCACCAATCGCCAGGAGAGCAGCCCCGATGACCACGTTGACCGCAGGTCCGGCTATGGCCACGAGCAATTCCTGACTTGGTTTTTCCGGTATCCGTTCGAGGTGCGAAACGCCGCCGATCGGCAAGAGGATTACATCGGGCGTCCTTATGCCGAAAGCGCGGGCGGTGAAAATATGGCCGAACTCATGCAGAAGCACGCACAGGAACAAGAGGACAATGAACGCGAGCCCGTTCCAGGCGGCTTCTACTCCCCCGGCGATATATTCAACGCCGAAAATCCAGGCCAGAAGCAGGACGAATGTCACATGGATGCGTACGGCCGTGCCGGCAACTGATCCGATATTCAAAGACCAGGCCAACGGAAACCTCCTCAACCCTCGTTTCTGAACGTACGGTCTGTTAGGTAGTGATCTTCCTGCGTAAGTGCGAGGGAGCACAGCAGGCCAAGACCGCTTTCACAAACGGAGTTCGCACATGCCGCAGAAGCTGTCCGGCGAGGCTCGTGACCGCGCGTTTGCCCGGCTCAGAGGCTGGAGCAATGTCGAGGGCCGCGACGCCATCCATAAGAAATTCGTGTTCGCCGATTTCAACGCGGCTTTCGGCTTCATGACCCGCGCGGCGCTGATAGCCGAAAAGATGGACCACCATCCGGAATGGTCCAACGTATACAAAACGGTCGAGGTGACGCTGTCCACGCATGACGCCGGCGGGCTCACCGAGCTTGACGTAAAGCTTGCTGAAGCGATGGATAAGCTCGCGAGCTGACCGCTAGGTTGCCTTGCGGCTGCCGTCTTTGCGCACCATTTCTGGCTGGTGTTCGGTTCTGAAGAATGAGGCGACACATGTTTGGATACACGGCCGCATCATGGATGGATTTCGCGGCGCTGGCGCAGCGGATCAAGTCGGACGAATTGGGCTGGCGGCGCAAGTTCTGGCGAGCAATCAAACGAGAGGCTGCCAGCATCCCGTTTTTGCATGACGTGCTGACTGCCTATTATTGCATCTTCGATCGGCATACGCCGCTGTATGTGAAGGCGATATTGGCGGGGGCGGTTGCTTATTTCGTCATACCGGATCACCTCGTCCCCAAAAATCTGCCGCTGATCGCGTTCGCCGACGACGCTGCAGTCATCGCCATGGCCATGAAGGCGGTTTCCTCCCACATCAAGCCGGAGCATCGCGAGGCCGCGCGGCGCGCACTGGTGCGCATGCGCGCTTAAGGGTGCAGAACGATCTTGCCCATGACTTTGCGATCGGCGATCGCCTTGATCGCTTTGGCGGCTTCGGCCAGCGGATAAGTCGCGTGCACGTGCGCGCTGAGCTTGCCCTCGGCACACCAGCGAACGATGTCGGTCATCAGCGCGCGCTGGCCGTTCGGATCGCGTAACGCCCAGGCGCCCCATAGTACGCCGCGAATGTCGCAGCTCTTGAGCAGGACGAGGTTGAGCGGAAGTTTCGGGATCTCGCCGGCGGCAAAGCCGATCACCAGATAGCGGCCTTCCCAACCGAGCGAACGCACCGCCGGCTCGGCATAGGCTCCGCCGACGGGGTCGTAGACCACGTCGATGCCGCGCGCGCCGCCGATCCGCTTGAGCGCATCGCGCAGGTCGTCGCTGGCGTAGTTGACCGCTTCGTCGGCGCCATGCGCGCGGGCGAATTTCAGCTTTTCCTCCGACGACGCGCAGGCGATGACGCGCGCACCCATGATCTTGCCGATCTCGATCGCGGCAAGCCCGGTGCCGCCCGA
>JASHSY010000232.1 GCA_030040825.1 Xanthobacteraceae bacterium | reverse complement strand
ATGAATTCCGGAAAGGTCCAGCCGTCTGGCACCACCTGCAGCACCATCAGCCACGGGGAAATGCGGTTCACAAGTGTCACGATAGCATTGAGGTCCATCGCCGACATGATTGCGGCTACCCTGTCGTCCCCGGGGCCGTACGACCAAATGATTCATCGATGATCGCGCGAAGATGATCCATTTTCTCGGGCGGTGGTGGAGTGAAATCCTCTAATTCGTAAACTTTGCCCAAGAATCTGTATTTAGGTTCTCCATAACGGTGATAAGGCAACAGCTGATAATCGACCACGTTCTTGTGCGGGCGGATGAAGGCCAGCACTGAACGAATATGCTCCTCGTCATCATTCACGCCGGGAATGACGGGCGTGCGGGCGACGAATGTCTTGTCTGGAAAGGTCTCATAAGCCTTTTTGAAATTCTCCAGAATTCGCTTGTTGTCAGCGCCAGCCCATTTCTTGTGCCGAACAGGGTCGGTTAACTTATGATCGTGCAATACGGTGTCGACGTGAGGCAGCACCTTTTCCATAAACTCCCAAGGAACATTTCCTGCGGTCTCGATGGCGGTGTTGATTCCGCGTTGGTGTGCTTCCGCAAGGATTGCGGCACTAAAATCTGGCTGTAGCAGGCATTCGCCACCGCTCAGAGTAATGCCACCACCGGATTCCCGATAAAATGTACCGTCCTGCTCGACTTCCTTGAGCACATCATTAACTGTCATTTCCTTGCCAAACAAGTAAAGCGCTCCGGTCGGACAGAGAGATGTGGTTTCCTCACCGCATCCATGAGCCAGGTCCCAATTGATGTGTATGCGGTCATCCGACCCGTCGAGGACATACATAGCTCCCTCGGGAGCAGGTGGCTGCAAGCATCGTCCGCACGCCTTTTTTCCGATGCACTTGTTGATGTTGTAGGCAAGCTCCGGTTTTTGTCCGATGCTCTCTGGATTGCAGCACCATTTGCAGCGCAGCCCACAGAATTTGAGGAACACAGTCGTACGGATACCCGGGCCATCATTGGTGCAAAAGTGTTGGATGTTCAGTACCAATCCCTTGGAAGCTTGGGAATTCATTGATGGCTCCATTGCCTAGTCGCCAAGAGAGATGCCCAGCGCCCGGGCAATCTGCACGAATTCACCACTTGCCGGCACAGTCCTGACTTTGTTGATCGTTTCGGCCAGGGGAACGAACTTCAGATCTGGCGGCTGAAAAGCGACCATGACTCCGGTCTGATCATTTTCCAGAGCCCGGACCGCGCCCGCGCCGTAACCAAGCCCGAGCTGTCGGTCAACCGCAGTCGGCCCGCCACCCCGGACCATCTGGCCGAGGACGATGGGTAACGTTGCGTGGTCGGTCAGTCGCTGCAATTGCAAGGCCACGGTCTCGGCAGCCAGTCCTGATCGCTCGATAACCCGGGCGCCCTCACCGAACAGCGGATCCGAGAGCGGCGACAAGCTCTTTCTAAGACCATGTCCCTGCAAATTTTGGGATTTGTCTGTAGGCGATGCATCGCCGGTTTTTGGTGTTGCACCTTCAGCTACGACGACCAATGACGGTCTTCGTCCTGCTTTCTCATCCTCCCGCAACTTGGCCGCAGCCTTTCGCAGGTCATAGGGAATTTCGGGGATCAGTACGACGTCGGCGCAAACCGCCATGCCTGATTGTAACGCGAGCCATCCCGCCTGTTGGCCGAGGACTTCCACTACCGCGATCCGATGCACATCGCGGGCGGCCGTGCGGATGTGCTCAAGCGTCTCGGTCGTATAACCGAGCGCACTGTTGAAGCCGAACGAAAGAGCCGTTGCGGCGACATCATTTTCTACAGATTTCGGGATACAAACCGTGCGCAGTCCTTTACGGCTCAATTTGAAAGCAACGCTCAAGGCGTGCGCGCCAGTTAGCGCGCTGCCACCCACGATAGAGATAACCGCGTCGATTTTCTTGGTACGAATCTTCTGAAGCAACTCGTCGGAACGATCGACTTCCTGGACGAAATTGTCTGCGTTGATCGTGCGCATTCGAAACGGGTCGTTCCGCGCCGCAGTGCCGAGAATGCTGCCGCCCGCTCCACCAAGGTTTTCGACGATTTGCGGACTAAGATTGATCAAGCCGCCATCGGGCGCGTTATCGTCCACCATCAGCCCGTCGTAACCGTCTCGGATACCGACGATCTCCCAGCCCAAGTTGTGTGCAGCAAGCACGGCACCCGTAACCACGGCGTTCAGCCCTGGCACATATCCGCCGCCCGAATTGATGGCGATGCGCTGCATTCCTGCGGCCATATCCGAACCTCCTCAAGCCAAAGAATCTCGCGACCGTCAGTGTTTGCTGGCGGCCTTGACGTCTTCCATCCGCTTGCGAACCACCGCGCGCAGATCTTCACCAAAGCCAGTGAGTAGACCGCCGTCGACCGCGAGCAACTGCCCCGTAATCATGTCGGCGCGGTTGCTCGCAAGAAAACTCACGCTTTCGCCGATCTCCCCGATCGTGCACATGCGGCCGAGCGGAATAAGCCGCTCCTCCACCGTGTGCCGGTACTCGGCCGTCGTGTGTTGCTCCATTAGCGGAGTGAGCACTCCCCCCGGACACACCGCGTTTACCGTGATATTGGAGTCGGCGAGCTCCCAAGCGAGGTGTTGGGTCAATCCAGCGACGCCGTGCTTGGAGACGGTGTAGTCCGCGCTGCCAAAGAAAGTCATGCGAATGGCCGCAGTCGAAGCGATGTTGACAATCTTGCCCTTTTTCTGGGCCATCATTGGCGGAAGAACTGCCTGGCAGCAGAGAAATGTTCCCTTGAGATTTATGGCGAGGACGCGGTCCCATTGAGCTTCCGGAAGATCCTTGACGAGAGTAGGAGGCCCCTCGATGCCGGCGTTATTGACGAGGATGTCAACGGTCCCGAACTGCTTCACGGTTTCGGCGACCATCGCACCAACCTCGATCTTTTTGCTTATGTCCGTCCTGATCGCGATCGCCTTGCCACCCTTTGCGGCAATCTTCTTCACCACGCCGTTCGCGTCATCGAGGTTCATATCGACGATCACGAGACGCGCGCCCTCACGCGCAAGAACAAGCGCGATGCCCTCGCCAATGCCGCGGCCGGACCCGGTTACTACTGCGACTTTGTCTTTTAGTTCCATAGTAGCCTCGGCGTCCTCGAATGTTTTTCTCACATGGGATGTGGTGGCAGCTCGGTTTACGCCGCCATCTGCTCTTCAGTTCTCGCGATGATCTCTGCCTGCAAGGCCGGGGTGAGGTCTACGAAGTATGCGGAGTAGCCCGCAATCCGGACGATCAGGTTGCGGTACTTGTCCGGATCCGTCTGAGCGGCCAGCAGCGTCTCCTTGTTGATGATGTTGAACTGGATGTGCCAAAGCTTCAGGTCGTGCCACGCTTGGATGATTTGCATCAGCCGGCGCGTCCCTTCCTCCCCGGCGACAGTCGCCGGGCTGAATTTCATATTGATGAGCTCGCCTGCTTTCTCCCGGTAGCCCGTGACCCGGGCCCGCGCCAGCGACTCGAGCAACACCGTCGGTCCCTTGGTATCCCTGCCCTGGGTGCACGTGATCCCCTCAGAGAGATACTGCTTTGCCGGGCGGCCATTTGGCGTCGCCCATGTCACCATGCCAAACGGGTTGTGGAAGGTGACGGGGATGGAGCGCAGCACGAAGATCTGGTCGTTCGGCTTGGGATTCTTGTGCAGAAACTCGAGGATGAAGCGATCGATGTCCCATCCGATCTTGTCTACCCACTCGATGCCGTTGCCGTATCCCGGCGCGTTCAGACACAGCTGGCGTATAGCCTCGTGCCCTTTCCAGTCGTCTTCGATGGCGGTCAGCAGTTCGTCCCAGGTCAGTCGCTTCGTGTCGAAGATCAGGTGCTTGACGGCGGCTAGGCTCTCGATGGCTGTGCCCTTGCCAATGGACTCGAAACACGAGTGATCGATGGCCCCAGGGAAGGTGTCGTTGTGCGTGTGCAGGTCGCGGCACTCCTGCATGGCGAGGTCGTGCAGCATGGACGTGGCGGGCGCGGCGAAGTAATTGGGCTCGATCCGCATCGCCACGTACTGCTGGATCAACATGTGCCGGCTAAGATGCTCGACCTGCTTGCAGAAGGCGGCCCAGACGTCATCGTAGCTGATCCAGGTCCGTGGATCGCCGGTCTGCGGGCCGAACTGGAGATCCCCGAGAACTTTGAGCTTGCCGTTGCGAAAGGTCATCTCGGTGGCCACGCCGTAGTTGAAGCCGCCGTTCCCTATGCAGTGCGTTTCGCGGTTGGGCAGGCGGTTCTCGCAGCATCCCGAAACGCACCAGTCCAGGGCTTCCTGCAGCGTCGCGCCATTGGCGAGGTAATACGGGATGACCATCTCATCGTTCAACAGCTTGGGAAAACCCTTGCCGTCCTTGATGACCTCGGCAGCGTGATGCAGCAGCCGCTCCGGCGTGTTGGAGTGAATGCGGATGCATGGTTCCGGTGTCGTGATCTGTAGTGAACGCGTGGATTCCAGGATCAGGTAGGTCAACTCGTTCGTGGCGTCCCGTCCGTCGGGAGTCTGCCCACCGAGAACCACGTCCTCGTACTTGGAGAATCCTTCGGTACCGGCGGCGTACACTGGGTTGATCTTGATCTCCACACACTGGGCCATCTGCAGCCACAGACAGTGGAACAACTCCGTCGCAGACTCCTTGGTGATCCGGCCTTCGGCCAGGTCCTTCTGGTAGAAAGGCAGGAGGTACTGGTCCATGCGACCTTGTCCCATGGCGCTTGAGGTCTGCTCGATGCGGTTGAACATCTGGCCCCACCACTCCGCCTGGAGGGCTTCATAAAAGGTGCGTGCCGGATTTTCCGGGACCCACGAGCAAATCTCGGCGATCTGCTCGAGTTCTTTCTTCCGGGTTGGATTGGTTTCCTTCTTGGCCAGGGCCCGGGCGAGATCGGCGTAGCGCCGCGACCAGGCGGTCATCGCATCGCAGGTGAGGATGACGGCGTCGAGGAATGGCTTCTTGTAAACGACGTCGCGCGGATTGGAAAGCGCAGCCAGCTTGGCCTGGGCCTCTGCGCGAATGCCCTTTACACCTCGGTTGAGGATCTTGGTGAAGTCCGGAGTCCAGTTCTGCGAGTGCCGCATCGTGGATGTGGCGGCGAGCACGCAGGTCATGAGGACCGTGTTCTTGGGGTCCGGCCCGTACAGGATGAAACGCGTCTCCTCCGGCAGCTGATCGTGGAAGCCGGTGGCATAATCCTTTCCCGTCCAGTAGGGGGTGAGGAGGTCGTTGATGATCTTGGCGTCCTCCTCGGTGACGACGACTTCGCCTGGCTTCCCCTTATTCTTGCGGAACATCTCCACGCCGGCCGGCATCACGCTGCCGTCGAGTTCCGGATAGACCAGGCCCCAGCGACCCAGCCATGTGTTGGGGCGTCCGACGATGAGCTCGTCCGAAAAGATCGTCACAGGCGCTTTCTCGCCAAAGTTCTTCAGTGCCTTGGCCCAGCGCACAACGAGCGGCTGGTTCTCCGTCTCCTTGAAGCTCTCAGTGAACAAAACAGCACGTTCCAATGTGACGCGCGGTGCACCATAGGTGCGTATCGCGTCGTACATCCTCACAACTCTGTCGGTGGCGCTTCCGTACAGAATCTTTTTGTCACTTTGAATGGCGAGTTCTTGCGGTGACAGCGCTCTCGTATTTGTAGATTTCATTTCAGCTGCATCGAGCGCTTTAGCAATACTACTTGCCATATTCGACCTCGTGTCGTTTTGTCCTGCGGCTAAAGCGGTCGCGGGACGTGATCAAGTGGCTTATTCCATGAACCATCCGTGGCTGACGATGATCGATTGTCCCGTTAGCGCGTTCGAGTTGAAGCCCGCCAGAAACAATGCTGTCTCCGCCACGTCCTCGACGGTCGTGAATTGATGATCGACAGTGTCCTTCAGCATGACGTTATCGATGACTTGCTGCTCCGTAATCCCGAGTGCCTTGGCTTGTTCAGGAATCTGTTTGTCGACTAGCGGAGTACGGACGAAGCCCGGGCATATTACGTTGGCGCGAACGCCATACTCGGCTCCTTCTTTGGCGACAACCCGCGCCAACCCGAGCAGTGCATGCTTTGCCGCAACGTAAGGTGCTTTGAGTTTTGAGGCTTCCTTCGAATGCACTGAGCCCATGTAGATGATGCTGCCACTCTTCTGCTTGTACATCTGACGCAATGCGGCGCGCGTAGTCAGAAATGCGCCGTCAAGATGGATCGCCAGAAGGCGTTTCCACTTAGCGAATTCGAAGTCGACAACGGGTGCGACAATCTGAATACCGGCATTGCTGACGAGAACATCCAGCGTGCCGAAGGTCTTGATCACCATCGCGGTACCGGCGTCCACCTGTTCTTCATTGGCGACGTCCATTGCGACGCCCACGGCCCGCTTTCCGGTGGGGTCAATTTCTTTGGCGGTTGCATCCGCAGCTTTTTTATCGAGATCCGCTATCGCCACTTTGGCGCCTTCGCGCGCAAAGACGATTGCGATCTCCTTGCCGATGCCGCTTGCTGAACCTGTAACGATCGCGGTTTTATCCTTCAGCTGCATAGCCATACCTCCCAAGAAGCAGGACAAGCGCCGCGTAGTTTTCGTTGCTATACGATCACGTAATTCCGAACTTGATTTGGATCAAAGGCCTGCGTGCGTCACCCCTCACGTTTCGGTGATGGCCGGTGTGAAACTTATGTGACAACTTTAGCGGCTGACCGGAACCGCTGAAAAGTTCTCAATAATCCGACGAGAATCATATTGGTACCGCTTTGGATCCTGCGGCGAAGTTCGCAAAAATGACCTGGCGGGTCCCCAATAGCCTGGCCGCTTCAAGCACGTGATAAGTGCCGAGACCATTGGCACGGATGCCTGCTTCCGGATTTTCATCACATGCGGGCCCGAGCATCGCGCCGATGTGAAAGATCGTCCGCGGCCGGTGTTTTTCCACCAAACGCAACACATCTGTGAAGATGGCCAGATCCGCGCGAGTAATCTCTACGCGATCGCGAAGTGCTTCAAGATTGCGCAAGCTTCCGGAAATATTGCTGACAACGACTTTTCCCACACCGCGCTTGAGTAGTAATCGCACGCGGTGAGAACCGATAAACCCAGTACCGCCGGTGACCAACGCGGCGTCCATTGCCGGGGGTCCTTTTTGCGCACAGACTTAATTCTATTTCTTAGCGAGATAGTCATGCACGACTTTGCCAAGCCCAAGAGTGAGGTCGGCCATGATATGGAGACCCGAGATGATCTCCAACACTGGCAGCTCGGCGAGCGGCGCCAATGCATGTGAAAACAGCGTCAGTTCCGCAGGCCCCGTCCAAGCCCCCTTCAGGTTGATTTCCGTCAAATGATATTCGACGATTTCACAGATGCGCGGCATACCATCAACATGCGGGATGATCTTCAGGAGGAAATTGGGCGCCTCCATCGATGCTTTTACCGCAGCCAGATCGGCCTCTTTGTGCTTGTAGCCCATAGTGCCGATAGCGATCCGCAACGGCCCGAAGTAAAGTTCGCCGACAAGGGTGTCGATTTCCGCCTTCAACTTCGGTTCGGCAAGTTTCTTGGGAAAGCCCCACAGTTCGCGCCCGCCGGCAATCGGCGGGTGATCGTTCAAGAACATACAGTGTGTGTAACCACCTTTGCGCCCCTGCAATGATACGGGAATAACCTGTCCGCTCTCAGTGTAGTCGCCGAATCCTGTGGAATCCGGCATGCGTATGAATTCATATTTCACCACGGGCTCTTCGATCCGGAGGGGTTCAGGCACCAGTTCGCGCAGTTTCTTTGGATCTGTGCGGTAGGTGATGATCAGATATTCGCGATTAACAAATCGGTAGGGGCCCACCGGATAGGCCGGGCTGGTGAGCGGCATCGCAAATGCTCGGCTTCGCACGTCGCTTTCCTTCATCATCGTCTCCAACAGCGGTATTGACCAAAAAGCCAAGCTTATAAGTTTGTATTTTGCTAGACCTCGCCGAAGTCGAAAGTGCGGACACCTTCGACACGATTGGGTCGTTCCAGAACTTCCGGATGGCTGATCGCACGAACCGTATCGCTGTAGCCGTCGCGCCAGTGCTCTTCCATGGTTCGCCGAGAGAATTCGTAATCCTTAGCAATGCCCTCGTAACTCTTGCAGCTGTAGATAAGCTGGACGATGTTGCAGATTTTGTCGTCAGCTTCTGCCGATAGCACCTTGACGTCCTCGTCACTCTGTAACTCTGCAGGCAGCTTATTGATGAGGCTTGCGAATGCCAGTCGGAGTTTCTGCGCGTTTTTGTACTGCTCAGTCGCAGCTCGGGTGCGGCTTGAGTACTGAATGTCCTTTAACCGGACGTCAATTTCGATCAGGTCACGCGGCAACTCACCACTCGCCTTCCAGAGGTCGACCTGGAAGGCAAGCGTATCCAATCGCGGTCTTGAATCGAGAACCCACTGCAGGGGTGTGTTGGAGACGACACCGCCGTCCCAGTAATATTCGCCGTCAATTTCGGTCGCGGGAAATCCCGGCGGCAACGCGCCGCTGGCAACGACATGTTCAACCCTGATCTCGCACTCCGTATTGTCGAAATAAATGAAATTCCCGGTGCGGACATTTACGGCACCGATGCTAAATCGCATTTCCTTTGCTTTATTAATGCGATCGAAGTCCACCAGGCGCTCAAGCGTGGCTTTTAGCGGAGCAACATCGTAGTAGCTAATTGCCTCAGGATAGGAGGACGGCCAGAGATACGGCGGTGGCGGGAAACGGGGTTTGAAGAAATCAGGCGCACCGAGCAGCATGGTGCCCAATGCCCGCGTTTGATTGACAAGTCGACGGCTAGTCTCGTCCGCGACCTCAACCAAAGGGTTGTATGGCACTCCAAGAATACCAAGGGGCGGCGAGGTAATCGCTTCCCAAAATTCGCGCAGCCTTTCGACGCCGGCGGCCGGCGAATTTCCGGCAATCAACGCCGAATTCACAGCGCCGATCGAGATGCCCGCAACCCAATCTGGCTGCAGATCCGCTTCTGACAAAGCCTGATAGACGCCCGCTTGGTAGGAGCCTAGTGCCCCACCACCTTGCAAAAGCAAAACAATTTGTTCGAACGGACGCGGTCCGGCTCCATGAGGACTGTACCGGGACGGCTTGGTATCCAGCATAGCAACTATTCCCTCGCTGGCTAAAGGCAGTTCCCGATTTTTGAATTATCCAGGACCGTGAACGCAGCCCTGACATTGATTTGAATCAAGGTACGAGGCTCGCGGCGGCTTGAGTTTAGATTGAGCCGATTTCCAAAAATCTAAAGATCGATCCAGAGTTATGCCTCATCGTTTGGCAAGTTCTTCGGCGAGTATCGGAACGGCCAAGTTGCAGGCCTGAGCGCCTTGAGCCACGCAGGTTTTCAGGACCTCCATGATCTCCTCCATCGAAGCTCCGGCATTCAGCGCCCCCTTAATATGACGGCGGGTGCCCGGCGCATACATGTGCGTGTATGATGCATCAAACGCTATGCTCAAAAGTTCGATGTCTTTGGATGGCAGTACTCCGCTTGCATAGATCGTAATGCCCGCGGCCATGAATTCGTCCGTCCAGGCCGGATCCAGTTCGTAGAACGGATCCCAAGCCACGTTCCATTGGTCGATCGCCCGCATCTTATCGACCGAGGGCGTTGCCGGCTTCTGCGATCGCGGCTTAGGCACGACCCCGGCAGCCTTTGCCTCTTCGACGAGAATGGGGACGCCCAGGCTGCATGAATGAAGCGACATGACGGTCGCGCATTTGAGCACCGTCATGATCTCTTCTTTGGTTGCGCCGGCAGCCAGAGCGGCACGGATGTGGTGACGGGTGCCCTCTGGATTCAGACTTGTGCAGGCGGCGTTGATGGCAACGCTAATCAACTCGACAAGCTTGCGCGGCAGAACTCCCGATTTCCACGGGTTCGTGGTCATCTTAACGCACGCTTCAGCCCACTGAGGATCCCATTCTCGCAGCGTGTGCAAAGCGGCGTCCCAAGGCCCGATTTGTGATTGTGAGGTGTTTTTGCTTTTGCGACCGTTCTCGTCTGTTTGCATCTGTTACCGATCCATAGATTGTTGTTCCTGCGATCGCCGGTTCATCTATTGTACGCCCGCATTCCCCGATGGTGACGTAGCCAATTCATTGAAAGCCGGAAAAAGCGGAACGGTTCTCATGATTTGGTATCGAGGGTTCGCTCGGCTATAGGTTGCCCCAGCAGAGCGCGACGGCCGAACCGGCGCGACGCAAGCAGCGAAAATACCATCTGCATTGGTACACCGAGCACGACGATGATAGTCGCGCGTTGGTCGGCGTCCGCAACGGCAAAAAGTGGCGCAAGCGCCGCTCCGATATTGCGGGTAGCCATGCCGAGACACAAAACGCTCTTTTGCCTATGAGGCAACCCGAAGCTGAGAAAATAAGAAGCAGCCGTTGCCACCGAAAAGAACAGAATCTGTGTCCCAATGGCATAAGTCCCGACCGCACCGATGAATCCTTTGCCGTAAATGACCAAGCACAGCCCCAACATAATGACTGTCGCGATTCCCGTAGTTTGCTTCACAACCGGTTGCAGTCTGGTCGCGATGGGGCCCCAGGTGCGCTGGACCACCATCCCGATCGCCAATGGGGCCAGGACGAAGAACAAGAGTGGCTTCGCTATCGTCCAAGCGCTAGCGGTCAAACCCTTCACCATGAAAGGAACCGCGATTGGCATGTAGATCACTGTAATCAACGAGGCCAGCAACATAAGGGCTGCCGTTGCCCCCATGTCCCCGCGAGCCCTTTCCACCATCAGCGGGAGGAATGGCGCACACGGCGCCATACCGAGCAAAACCATGCCCATGGCATACGCCGGATCAAGCGGAATGACTTTGGTGAGCCAGTAAGCTAGGC
>JASHSY010000231.1 GCA_030040825.1 Xanthobacteraceae bacterium | reverse complement strand
CGAGCACTTGCGCGACCGAAACCTCGTCGTGGTCGATGGCTCCTATCCCGCAGTGGGCGAGAAACGTGACGTCGCGGCCGAATACCGCGCCGGCCACATTCCCGGCGCTGTATTCTTCGATATCGACACGGTCAGCGACCATTCGACCGAGTTGCCGCACATGTTGCCCGGCACAACGCAATTCAACGAGGCAGCTGGCGCGCTTGGCATCGGTGATGGCGATGCCATCGTTATTTACGACAGTGCCGGGCTTTATTCGGCGCCGCGGGTGTGGTGGACTTTCCGCCTGTTCGGTGCCGAGAACGTTCTCATCCTCGACGGCGGCTTGCCGAAGTGGAAAGCGGAAGGCCGTCCGCTGGAACAGGGCGACGGCAAGCGGCAGCCGAAAAAATTCACGGCGGAAATGAATGTCGGCGCCGTCGCGTTGCTGGACGACGTGCGCATGGCGCTGACCGACGACAGCACACAACTCGTCGACGCCCGTTCGGCGGAACGCTTTTCCGGCAAGGCGCCCGAGCCACGCCCGGGGCTCCGCTCCGGACACATGCCGGGCTCCTTCAATGTGCCCTTCGCCAAACTGATCGAGAACGGCCATCTGGCGGCGCGCCCACGCATCGAGAAGGCCTTCAGGGATGCCGGTGTCGATCTCGACAAGCCGGTCATCACCACCTGCGGGTCGGGGCTGACCGCCGCAATTCTTACCTTTGCACTCGACGCCATCGGTAAGGAGGCGAAAGGCCTCTACGACGGCTCATGGACCGAATGGGCGGGCCGTCCCGATCTCCCGGTGCAGCGCGACTAGCGCTTCCACTCCGGCGCTCGCGGTATGGGCGCTTTTGCGCTAAACTTATGCGGCCGAACCGGAGCCGCCGATGCTTTTGCTCAAGCCGGGCTGTGAGTGTTGCGACCGCGATCTGCCGCCGGATTCCCGCGACGCTATGATCTGTTCGTTCGAATGCACCTTCTGCCGCGCCTGCGTAGAGAACATTCTCAAAGGCCGCTGCCCGAATTGCCGCGGCGAATTTGTCCCGCGGCCGATCCGGCCACCGGCCGCTCTGGTGAAAAATCCACCTTCGACCAAGCGATACTTCAAACCGGAAGGTTGCACAGCGGCCGTGACAGCGCGCTAGTTGCCAGAGCGTGGAGGGGCGCCATGATCTTTCGTCAGCTTTTCGACTCGACGTCGGGCACCTATACCTATTTGTTGGCGAGCCGCCGCGGCGGCGAGGCGCTGATCATCGATCCGGTGCTGGAGCGGGTCGACCGCTACCTTCAGCTCGTGCGCGAACTCGACCTCAAGCTGGTCAAGGCGGTCGATACGCACTTACATGCCGATCATGTGACCGCCCTCGGAGCGTTGCG
Source organism: Xanthobacteraceae bacterium (assembly GCA_030040825.1). Classification (GTDB taxonomy): domain Bacteria; phylum Pseudomonadota; class Alphaproteobacteria; order Rhizobiales; family Xanthobacteraceae; genus BOG-931. Next base: position 7,556 of record JASHSY010000231.1, on the reverse strand, counting down.
CGATCAAACCCAATGCATCACAGTGATGGGCGAACAGACCCAAGCCGATGTCGTGTCGATGCGGGTGGCGGAAGACGACCGCATCGGCATCGAAGGGGTGAGCCTTCACGTCCTGTACACGCCGGGCCACACCGACGATTCCTATTCGTTCGTGCTCAGCGATCGCGTATTCACCGGCGACACCTTGCTCATTCGTGGCACCGGCCGCACCGATTTCCAGAATGGCGACCCGCGCGCGCAATATGATTCCATTTTCAACAAGCTGTTGAAACTGCCGGAAGAGATGCTGGTTTATCCGGCGCACGACTATAAGGGCGAAACGGTATCGACCATCGGTGAAGAGAAATTGTTCAATCCGCGGCTCAAGGTCAAATCGGTCGACGAATATGCCGACTTGATGAACAATCTGAAGCTGTCGAATCCAAAAATGATGGACGTAGCGGTTCCGGCCAACATGCACGTTGGCCTGCGGCAAGAAGAGATTGCCCGCAAGGGCTGGGCGCTATCGGCAATGCAGGCGATCGCCGCATGCGGACAATCGGGAATTATCATGATTGATCTGCGCGAAAAACCCGAACGCGAAAAACATGGCGTCATCCCTGGCTCGTTGCATGCCCCCTATCCGGATTTACAGGAGAACGTCCGTGCCGGCGGCATGCTGCGCGAACTGGCAGGGGCGACCGGCAAGAGCCTCGTATTTTACTGCGCGTTTGGCGAACGCTCGGCGATGGCGGTGCAGGCGGCGCAAGACGCCGGTCTTGCATCCGCCCGCCACATCGAAGGCGGCATCGCTGCCTGGAAAAAAGCCGGCGGTCCGCTCACACATTGACAAGCCGCGCGCGGCACGCGATCGGCATCGCGCGTCGGTTCGGCCGGTTAGCTTTTAGAGGGTCAAAGATGTTTACAGGATATGTCCGTGTCGCCGCCGTGGTGGCGCTTTGCGTCTTCGCGCCAATCGCCGCTGACGCCGAAAGCCCGGTCCAATCGACGCCCGATTACGCCGCGCTTCTGGCCGCACCGGATCGCAGCGACGCGGATCGGCAAGCTGACAAGCGCCGCGATCCGGTACCGTTTCTTGTCTTTGCCAACGTGCGCCCCGGTATGAAGGTGCTCGATATGGGCGCCGGCGGCGGCTACAGCACGGAATTGCTGGCGCGCGCCGTCGCGCCCGGCGGTATCGTCTACAGCCAAAATCCGCCCGATCTCCCGGATCGGCCGAAAACCACCTTTGAAGCACGGCTCAAGACGCCGGCAATGAAAGATGTGGTGGTCGAGATGCGCCCCTTCGACGATCCCCTGCCGCCGGACGTAGGCGGCCTCGACCTGATAACCTTCCTCTTCTTCTACCACGATACGACCTACATGACCGTCGACCGCGCCGCGATGAACCGCAAGCTGCTGGCGGCGCTCAAGCCCGGCGGTTATTTGGTGATCGCCGATCACTCGGCGTTGCCCGGACAAGGCATCTCGGTCGGCAAGACCCTGCACCGCATCGAGGAGAGCACGTTGCGGCATGAAGTGGAGGCGGCCGGTTTCCGCTTCGTCGCCGAAGGAAATTTCTGGCGAAACCCGGGCGACACGCACGATTTTCCGAGCTATCGACCGACAGTGCCGGTCGACAACTTCGTTCTCAAGTTTCAAAAGCCGATGTGAAACTGCGAAAGCCGCAGGCTTGCGCGCTGCGGCTTCCGCTTCCGAGGTGCCCGCCGCGGGAGGGTATCCAGCGGACACCGGTTCGTTCGAGTCTAGAGCTCCTGGCTCTGCTGCTCGCTGCCCATCATGCGGTGCATCCGCCCGTTTGACCCGCTGTCATCCTCCCCGAAGCGGTGATGTCTCCACCATTGATGGTTTTGCCACCCGTCACGTCCGTAACCTTGACCCTGCCGCCAGCCCTGCCCGTCGCGCTCGTTACGCGCGTGCATGTGATGATGATGCGGCCGCAGAAGCCGGGCCAACTTCTTGAAGCGAGCCTTTTGCGAGTCATTGAGGCTCTGGAACAACGGCGCGCCGGTATCGGCGACACGCTTGAGCAGGGCGCCACGCTTGGCCATGGCGTCGGCCTGGCGCGACAGCCGATCGAACGGTGTGGTCGTCGGAGCCTGGCCCTGTTGCACCTGCTGCTCGCGCGCCTGACGGGCTTGGATGCGCTGAATGCGCAGCTGGGCGAGGTCGCGTAACGCCTGTTCGAAGGCCGGCCAGTTCTTCGCCTGATCGGGCGTCAGTTCGAGTCCTGCCTTGAGCGCGGCGATCCGCGCGTCGGTGAACGCGGCCATGTCTTCAGCGCTCGGCATATGCCGCCGTTCGAAGCGCGGACCACCGTCATTATCGCCACCCGGCCCACCGAAACGCTGTTGCGCATAAACCAGAGACGAGCCGGCGATGGCTAGCGCTGCCGTCGCAACGACGAGTGGCTTCAACATGTTCTCCTCCAAAAGAGAGATTCTAGGTGGCGCAAAGTAAAAGGCCGCCGCACGCGCCGCTCAAGTTAAAGTTTTGATAGGTCGATGAATGGTTTGTCAGGCGCTTGTTTGGTCGGCAAATTCCGGCCAACTTCGCCGGATTAAAGTTCGGTAATCTTAGACGGGCGCAGCAAAAACCGTGGGTTCAGTGTAAAATCTGTTTAAGGAACGATCGTGTCCGCTCGTGCTGCGGCGCCTCGAAAAACCCCTTTGGCGCGTTGATCTCGATGACCTGGCCTTCGTCCATTAGGATTACGCGATCGGCCACCTGCCGCGCGAATCCCATCTCATGCGAAACGACCAGCATGGTAATGCCGTCGGCGGCGAGTTCGACCATAGTATCGAGAACCTCCTTTACCATTTCCGGATCGAGCGCCGAAGTCGGTTCATCGAACAGCATGATGTTGGGATTCATGCACAGCGCACGGGCGATGGCGACGCGCTGTTGCTGGCCGCCGGATAACCGCGCCGGATATTTGTTGGCTTGATCCGGGATTCTCACCCGGGCGAGATAATTCATCGCTAGCGCTTCGGCGTCCTTTTTCGGCATATGGCGAACCCAAATCGGCGCCAAAGTACAATTCTCCAACACGGTGAGATGCGGGAACAGATTGAATTGCTGAAACACCATGCCGACGTCACGGCGCACCGCCACGATGTGCTTGGGGTCATCGGTTAATTCGACGCCGTCGACCACGATGGTACCTCGCTGCCAATCTTCGAGCCGGTTGATGCAGCGAAGCAGAGTCGATTTCCCGCCACCGGACGGACCGCAAATGACAATGCGTTCGCCGCGGGCAACTTTCAGGTTGATGTCGCGCAGGACGTGAAATTCGCCATACCATTTGTGCAACCCGGCGATTTCAACGGCCACGTCGGGCAGCGGCGACTGTCCGTTATCGGCACGCTCGGCCATCTCCCCTGCTACCTCCTGCCCGCGCGGGTCAAATGTGCTTCGACACTGCGCGCGTACCGCGACATGCCATAGCAGCAGACGAAGTAAAAGAGTGCGGCGAAAGCGTAACCCGTGACGGTGGTATTCGGCGTCGTCCATTTCGGATCGGCCCGTGCCGCCTCAACCGTGCGCAGGAAATCGAAAACGCCGACCACGAAAACCAGCGTCGTGTCCTTGAACAACCCAATGAAGGTGTTGACGATGTTCGGAAGCGTCACCCGCAGCGCTTGCGGCAGGATGACAAGTCCCATCATTCGCCAATAGGTCAGTCCGAGCGCCCGCGCCGCTTCATATTGGCCGCGCGGTACGGCAGCCAACCCGCCACGCACCACTTCCGCCATGTAGGCGGAGGCGAACAACGCAACGCCGATCAGCGCGCGCACCAGCTTGTCGGGGGCAAACTGCTCGGGAACGAACAGCGGCAACATGACGCTTGCCATGAACAACACGGTAATCAGCGGCACGCCGCGGACGAACTCAATAAACCCAACGGCGGCAAGCTTCATCACCGGCATTTCTGAATTGCGGCCCAGGGCGAGCAAAATGCCAAGCGGCAGCGAGAACACCATGCCGATTGTCGCGACAACGACAGTGACCAGGATGCCGCCCCACAAGGAGGTCGGCACCACCGGCAGCCCGATAAGCGGCGCCCCATGCAGCAGAATGAACGACAGGATCGGCAAGCCTACAAAGAAATAGAGCGCACCGAGATCGCGGCGCGGCGTCGACAGCCGCGCCAGCCAGACGATGCCCAACGTCAAAGCAACGAAGAACAAATCGACCCGCCAGCGTTCGGCCAGCGGATAGAATCCGTATACGAAATAGGAAACCCACACGCGCACGAAGGCCCAACAAGCACCGGGGTGCATTTGCGCCGGCGAAGCTAAGCATGCATCCCGGTCGGTGCCGGACCACACCGCGTCGATGAGGAAAAACCGGATCAAAGGCGGCACCGCCCAAGCGAACAGCAGAATGCAAAGGAACGTCAGCACTATATTAGTCGGGCTGGAGAGAAGGTTCTCGCGCAGCCAATTGAAGATGCCGGTCCGCTCAGCCGGCGGTGGCAGTTTTTGCGCCGGCAGCACGCGCAGATAAGCCTGGTCGCTGATCGCGCTCACATCATCGCTCCGCAATGACCGTGGCGCGGGCGTATAGATTCATCACGACCGACGTGAAGAGGCTGATGGCGAGGTAGACCGCCATGGTTAGAGCGATCACCTCGACCGCCTGGCCGGTGATGTTGAGTACGGTGCCGGCAAATACCTGCACGAGATCGGGATAGCCGATAACCACGGCGAGCGATGAGTTCTTGATCAGGTTGAGATATTGGCTGGTAAGTGGCGGCACGATGACGCGCATGGCCTGCGGCAGCACGACGAGGCGAAGTGTCTGGCCGGAACGTAGACCGAGCGCCTGCGCCGCCTCGGTCTGGCCGTGCGAGACGGCGAGCACACCGGCGCGAACCACCTCAGCGATGAAGGCCGCCGTATAGACCGAGAGGGCCAGCGCGAGGGCGGCGAATTCAGGCAGGACTTCGACCCCGCCGTTCACATTGAAACGCCCCATTTGCGGCAGGCTGAAATGCAGCGGGAATCCCGCCACGGCAAAGGCAATCAACGGCAAGCCGAAAATCGAAGCGAGCGCCGGCCAAAGAATATGCGGGTCGGCCCCGGTACGCTCGCGGCGCCAGCGTGCCCAAACGTTCAGCCCGATCGCGCCCGCAATACCAACGACGAGGGCCAGGACGACGGTGCTGAAATTTGCCGCGAATACAGGCTGCGGCAGAAACAAGCCGCGATTGTTGAGGATCGCGCCGCCGGGCAGCGCCATGCTGCCGCGTAGAAGCGGCAGCGACTTGAGCACGGCGTTGTACCAGAACAACAATTGTAGCAAGAGCGGCACGTTGCGCACGAGTTCGACATAGCCGCCGGCCAGCCGGGCAACGAGCCAATTATGCGACAGCCGCGCAATACCGATGACGAAGCCGGCAATGGTCGCCAGCACGATCCCCACGCCCGCGACCAACAGCGTATTGAGCAAACCGACCCAAAAGGCGCGGCCGAAGCTTGACGTACTCGCCGAATAGGCAATCAGCGTCTGGCTGATGTCGAAGCCGGCCGTGTTGTTCCAGAAACCAAAACCGGACGCGATATGCGCGCGGGAGAGATTGAGCGCGGCATTATAGACCGCCCCATAGGCAAGCCCGCCGATGATGACGACAATCGCAATTTGCAGCACAACGCCGCCAAGACGGCGGCGCGCGGGCAAAGCTTGCTGCGACACGGCAGCGTTAGCGAACCGGCGGACCGTATTGCAGGCCGCCCTTGGTCCACAGCGCGTTCAGTCCACGCACGATCTTCAACGGCGACCCTTGGCCGATATTGCGCTCAAAGCTCTCGCCGTAATTGCCGATGTGCTTGATGATGCGATAGGCCCAGTCGTTGGTGAGGCCGAGCGCTTCGCCGTATTGACCCTCGACACCAAGCAGCCGGCGCGTCTCTGGATCGTCGGATTTGAGTTTTGCGTCGACATTACCCTTATTGATGCCGAGTTCTTCGGCGTCAATCATGACGAAATGCGTCCAACGCACAATGTCGGTCCACTGATTGTCGCCCTGCCGCACCACCGGGCTCAACGGCTCCTTGGAGATGATTTCCGGCAGCACGATGTGCTGGCTCGGCTCGCTCAACTCCTGGCGTTCGCCATAGAGACCCGACGAATCGGTCGTATAGGAGTCGCAGCGACCGGACTCGTAAGCCTTCAGCGCCTCTTCGCCGGTCGCGAACGTGACGGTCTTAAGGCTCATGTGATTGGAGCGGAAATAATCGGCAAGGTTCAGTTCGCTGGTGGTGCCCTGCTGCACGCAGACCGAAGCGTCGTTGAGCTCCAGGGCCGAGCTTACCTTGAGCGCCTTGCGCACCATGAAGCCCTGTCCGTCGAAATAAGTAATGGCCGGGAAATCGAGCCCGAGCGAGGTATCGCGCGAAAGGGTCCATGTGGTGTTGCGCGAAAGCACGTCGATCTCGCCGGATTGCAGCGCGGTGAACCGGTCCTTCGCCGTGAGTGGCACAAACTTGACCTTTTGCGGGTCGTTGAAAATCGCCGCGGCGATGGCACGGCAGAAATCGACATCGAAACCGGTCCAATTGCCCTGCGGATCCGGCATGCCGAACCCGGCAAGCGTGCCGTTGGCCCCGCAAATCAGCTCGCCGCGCTGCTTGACCGTGGCGAGCGTGTCGGCCGGCGCCGCTTGCGTCCCGAGCGCAAGCGCCGTCGCCAGAGCAAACGCGGTCGCGAGGCGTTTCATGATCAAGCCTTTCGAGGTGGGCATCCTGCGGGCCGGCAGTTGAGAACGATCGCACCGCAAGGTCAAGGGTTGACGCCGACGTATGATGCCGAAGTAATGGCGGAATGAACGGCCTGAGGACCTAAGAGATCGGCTATGAAAGCAGGCAACAAAGGCGGGGCCAGCCGGTCGCGACGCCCGGACACGACGGTGGTGACCGGCGGGCGCGACCCGGCCTCCAATCACGGCTTTGTCAATCCGCCGGTCTATCACGCTTCGACGGTGCTCTATCAGAGCGCCGATGACTTTGTGGCGCGACGCGGACGTTATCAGTACGGGCGGCGGGGCACGCCTACGACCGAGGCCCTTGAACTGGCGCTACAAGAACTCGAAGGACCGCAATGCGCAGGCGTGGCGCTGCTGCCGTCGGGGCTGGCGGCGAGTTCGACGGCACTCTTCTCGGTGCTCAAAGCCGGCGATCATGTCCTCGTGACCGACAGCGCCTATGGCCCAACCCGCAGCTTTTGCGATCATATCCTCACCCGCTTCGGCGTCGGCACCACCTATTTTGACCCGCTGGTCGGAGGTGCCATCGACAAATTGATGCAGCCGAACACCAAAGCCGTGTACCTGGAATCGCCGGGGTCGCTCAGCTTCGAGATGCAGGACGTTCCGGCCATTGCGAAAACGGCGCACGCCAGGAACGCGCTCGTCCTGATGGATAACACCTGGGCGACGCCGCTCTATTTCCGCGCGCTCGAGTTCGGCGTCGACCTCTCCGTTCAGGCCGGTACCAAATATATTGGCGGTCATGCCGACGTGATGATCGGCACCGTCTCCGCAAACAGCGCGACTG
>JASHSY010000230.1 GCA_030040825.1 Xanthobacteraceae bacterium | reverse complement strand
AATCCGCGTTCAATCTCCGGGGCCGCATTCGCCGCGTCTGGTCCTACGACGAGTGCGCCCATGAATTCGTGACGTCGATCCGGTTGCTGCCGCCGTTGGCGGCGTAGCATTGCCGTCCGTCGCGCTTGTTGCGTGGCTGGCCTCGAATCGGCGAGCGCCGCGCGTTTCGGAGGCCCGATGAGCGCCGGGGTGCCGCCGCCGCCCGCGCCCGGGAACCGTAACGGTGGCTGCGCGTTGAAGCAGCGACCTCAAAGCGCCGGTCGTTTGCCGATTGTAATCGCGCTGCGTGGTAGTGTCAGTCGAAGCGCGATCGTTCAGTGACCCGCCGGCCCTGTGTACCATGCGGCCGGCGGGTTCATTTATTTTTCAGTCGATCTCCTCGCGCCGGTCGCTCTTTGCTGCCCATTGTTGCACGGTCGCGTCGAGATAATCGGCGAACCGGCCGCCGGCGATCGCAGCGCGCGCGCCGGCCATCAGCTCTTGGTAATAATGAAGATTGACGATCGAAAGCAGCGTGCCGCCGAGCGCTTCGCCGGCACGGAACAGATGATGCAGGTAGGCGCGCGAGAAATCGCGCGCTGCCGGGCATTTGCTTTGCGGATCGAGCGGCCGCGGATCGTTGGCGTGGTGCGCATTTTTGATGTTGATCGGGCCAAAGCGGGTAAAGGCGAGCCCATGCCGTCCGTTGCGTGTCGGCAGCACGCAATCGAACATGTCGACGCCGCGCGCCACCGCATGCAGAAGGTCCGCCGGCGTGCCAACGCCCATCAGGTAGCGCGGGCGATCGGCGGGCAGCGCCGCGGCGGTATCGGCGACAACGTCGAGCATGACTTGTTGGGTTTCGCCGACGGCGAGGCCGCCGATGGCGTAGCCGGGAAAGCCGATATCGGCGAGCGTGCGGGCGCTTTGCGCACGCAGGTTTCGATTGTCGCCGCCCTGCACGATGCCGAACAGCGCCCGGCCCGGCGCCGCCTGCTCGAAGGCGCGCTTGCAGCGCTCAGCCCAGCGCAGCGACAAGTGCATGGCCCGCTCGATCTCGCTTCGCTCGGCCGGCAGCCGCACGCATTCGTCGAGCTGCATGGCGATGTCGGAGCCGAGCAGAATCTGCACCTCGATCGCGCGCTCGGGTGTCAATTCGACCATCGCGCCATCAAGGTGGGAGCGGAATGTGACACCCTGCTCGCTCACTTTCCGCAAGGCCGCGAGCGACATCACCTGGAAGCCGCCGGAATCGGTGAGGATCGGATACGGCCAGCGCATGAAAGCGTGCAGGCCGCCGAGCGCAGCAATGCGCTCGGCGCCCGGCCGCAGCATCAGATGATAGGTATTGCCGAGTATGATCTCGGCCCCTGAGGCGCGGACGTCGTCGTGATGCACACCTTTGATCGAGGCTTGCGTGCCGACCGGCATGAAGGCCGGCGTATGCACAACACCATGCGCCGTCGTGATCTCGCCCGTGCGCGCGGCACTGTCGGTCGCGGTCACGTGGAATGAGAAAGCTGTCGAAGCCGACGAATACATTTATGCCAATAAGCCGGAGATATCGTGGTCCATATCGACGATCAGCATGCGACTTGAGGACTTTCGCAAAAACGACGATGTTAAGAGGCGGTTTCACCGAACCGGCGGGCGGGGGTCATGGAAAATCCGAATGAGACAAAGCCGAAGCTCGCCCAGCGAGCGGCGAAAGAGGTCAGAGAGCTTGTCGTCATTGCCTTGTATCTTTTCATCTGCTTCGCCGCGGTCTTATACCTCAAGGCGTCCATTCTTGCCGAATATGGCATTCCATTTGCACCGCTCGGATTGGCCGCGGTCAAGGCGCTGGTTTGCGCCAAGTTCGTCTCGATCGGAAATCTGCTGCACCTCGGAGAAAAAAGAGGCTTCAAGGCTCGACCGCTTATATGGCAAACGCTCTACCGGTCGATCGTGTTTTTGATCCTTTTGCTGGTGCTCAATGCGCTCGAAGAGGTGATCGTGGGCCTTCTGCACCACCGTACCGCCGCGGCATCGCTCGCCGGACTTGGCGGCGGGACGCTCAACCAGCTGATTGCAACCAGCCTGGTTGGATTTCTGGTCCTGGTTCCGTTTTTTGCATTCCGAACGCTTGGCGAAGCTGTCGGCGAGAGCAACCTCGTCCGCGCTTTTTTTGGGACGTTCGGCAAAGCTTGAAAAGCTGCAAAATGAGTCCGCTCGCATTGTCGTGCGTCATCTTCGTGCTTTCTCTCGGAGGCATCGCCGCCGGCTTTTTGCTGCGCAACCTGCTTCCCGAACATCACCTGAGCAAGGAATCCGGCGATTTGGTGCGGCTGGGCGCCGGCCTGACGGCGACGATCGCGGCACTGGTACTGGGATTGCTTATCGCGTCGGCGAAAAGCTCTTTCGACACGCAAAGCGGGCAGGTCAAACAGATGACAGTGGATATCATCGTGCTCGACAATCTTCTGGCGCAATTTGGGCCGGAAGCGCAGCCCATTCGGTCGCAAATCCGGGCGGTGATCGGTCCTTTCGTCGATCGGATTTGGCGTGAAAAGGAAAACGCGGGCCGCGGGCCGTTTGAAGTCAAGGGAGATGCGGAAAAGGTCTACCTCGCCATCCAAGCACTTTCGCCCCGCAATGACCTGGAACGCGCGCTTCAGACACGTGCCGCACAGCTCAGCAACGACATCGTGCAAACCCGTTTGCTGCTGTTCGTCGAATCCGGCAAACTTATTCCTCCGCCTTTTTTGGCCATCCTGGTTTTTTGGCTGGTCATACTTTTCGCGACCTTCAGCCTATTCTCGAAGTTCAATGTAACGGCGTTTGTGTTTCTCAGCATTTTCGCCCTTTCGGCGTCGTGCGCCATATTCCTGATACTGGACCTGAGCGAGCCATTCACCGGCTTCATGAGCATGCCAAGCGGCCCTTTGCGCAACGCTTTGGCGCCGCTTTAGCTCAG
>JASHSY010000229.1 GCA_030040825.1 Xanthobacteraceae bacterium | reverse complement strand
GGCATGCGTCAAAGATGCATGCAGGGCATCACGGATAAAAGGCTGGCGGCCTCCGGCGGGGAGCTGCCGGAGGCCGCGCTTTTCGGAGCCGTCGTACAGCGAAGGCTCCGGGGAGATCAGAACGGCAAGATCACGTCGACGACCTGCTGTCCCCAGCGTTCGGTTTGAATATTGGTCAAGGTGCCCCGGCCGCCATAAGCGACGCGTGCCTCGGCGATCTTCGGTAGCTCGATGGAGTTGTCGCTTTCGATGTCCTCGGGGCGCACGACGCCGGCAATGATCAACTCTCGCACTTCATTATTGAGGCGCACCTCCTGTTTGCCCTCGATCACCATGTTGCCGTTAGGCAATAGCTGCGTGACCACGGCGGCGACGTTGGTCAGTAATTGATCGTTGCGGTTGATCGTGCCTTGCCCGTTCATCTGCGAATTGCCCGACGCAGTCAGCACCGAACCCGGTAAGACCGCTTTGGCGGCGTTGCCGATGGTATTGGCGCCGATGAAGTTGGTGATCTCGGTATCTTCGGTGCTTGTCCGGTTTAGCTGAGTCTGATCCTGGAATTGCGCGGTGTCGTTGATATTGACCTTGACGGTCAGAATGTCGCCGACCTGATGCGCACGTTGGTCGTTGAAAAATGCCCGCGAGCCGTTACGCCACAATGAATTCGGATTGTAGGTGACCGGCTGTGGTGTCGGCATCGGCATCTGTACCGGTTTATAGCCGGGCTTTGCCGCCGGATTGTCGATTGGCGACAGTGCGGTCGGCTCACCAAGTTGCCTGATTCGGTCGCCGAGTGCGGTGCAGCCGGTCAGCAATGAAGCCACTGCGGCCGTGCTCAGCAGCGAGCGCGCTAATTTGGAACACGTAGTGGATTTCAACATCTAATCTACTCGAGTTACTCGACGCTGTGCTCGTGTTGCTGTTGCTCGGACGAGGCGGGCGCCGATGCCGGCTCCGAAGCATTCTCGACGAAACGGATATGAGGCGAAGACACGGTGACCCGGCCGGGAGCGGAAACTACGCCCTGTACGACTCGTTTCGATTGCAGATTGGCGACGCTGATGGTGTCGCCGAGCGCGCCCGCGTCCTGGGCCTGGCCGCGCAGGGTCAGCGAGATGCCGGGCGCTTCGTAGACGATGGTGACGGGATCGTTGCGCTGCACGATCAGAGGCTTCATCAAATCCGCCTGATGCAACGCCTGGCCCGGACGCAGCTGGTGCCGCGCGGCCAAGCCCGCCGCGGCGCGGATGTCGGTGATGGCCGGGCCTTCCGACTTCGGCCGGCGCGCGATCACCAGATCGGACGCTTTGAGAACCTCGCCGCGTTCGACTGGATGATCGACGCTTACGGCGTCGATCGTCTCCGTCGCGATACCGGTAAAGCGCGTCGTCAGATTGCGCATCGCCGCGCTCGACGGCAGGTCGAGCGTCACGTCGAAGCGTCCGCTACGCGGATTGTAGGCAAGCGACACGACTTGCAACTCGCCGGTCGCAGTCGGCTCGACGTTGAGCGTGCGCGGCTCGCGATCGAACTCGACCTGGATGTTATGCGCCGCCCCGAGGCCGTATTGGCCTTCCAGTGCCTTTGCGACGCGCGCGGAAATCTCCGCGGGCGTAATCTCGCGCGTGGCCCGGATCACCACCACTTCGTTGAGCCCGCGCGTGTCGATGCCGATGAGTTGGTGCGGCCGGATCGCCTCGACCACCTTTTCGGTTGGCACAGTGCCGCGCGTGCCGAGATCGGGCGCGCGGAAGATCGGTACATCGGCGACCGGTCCGGCGTTTTCGATCAGATCGCCGATGCGCACGATATCGCCGGTGACGGTAGCGCTGGCGCGCAAGGCCGGCATGGCGTTTTGTGCCGCGGCCGGACGCGCGAACACGCCGGCAAGCATCAGCGCCGCCGCGAAGCAAGTGATGAGGGGACGGATCATCGCGAGGGTCCTTCTCAGCGCATCAATTGCGAGGTCGTTTGCAGCATCTCGTCGGCGGCTGTGATGACCTTGGAATTCATTTCGTAGGCGCGCTGCGCCGCGATCAGATTGGAGATTTCGGTCACTGCCGAGACGTTCGATTGTTCGAGGCTGCCTTGCAGAAGCGTGCCGGCGCCGTTGAGGCCGGGCGTGCCGTCCTGCGGGGTACCCGATGCCGGTGTTGCGACGAATAGATTGTCGCCGTTGGCCTGCAAGCCGGCATCGTTGATGAAGGTGGTCAGCGCGAACTGGCCAAGGATGCTTGAGGAGGTCGAGCCGGGCAAAGTCACCGACACTTGCCCTTGCTGGTTGATGGTCAGCCCGGTCGAATTCGGCGGAATAGTGATGGTCGGCTGCACGAGATTGCCCTCGGCGGTGACGATGCGGCCCTGGTTGTCCATCTGAAACGAGCCGTCGCGGGTGTAGCTGAAAGTGCCGTCGGGCATCGCCACCTTGAACCAGCCGGCGCCCTGGATCGCCAAATCGAGCGTGTTGCCGGTCTGTGACAGCGTGCCTTGCGTCATCAGCCGCGGTGTGCCGACCGTTTTGACGCCGGAGCCAAGTTCGATGCCGACTGGCAGGATGTTGCCGTTATCGGATGCCTGCGCGCCGATCCGCTGCACGTGTTCGTAGATCAAATCCTGGAACTCGGCGCGCTGGCTCTTGAAGCCTGTAGTCGTCATGTTGGCGAGGTTGCCGGCGATGACCTGAACTTGCAGGTCCATTGCCGCCATTCCGGTCGCCGCCGTATCAAGCGCACGCATGATCTTTATTCCTCACATCAACTCGTTGAGCTCGGAGCCTGCGACAGTTGTTGCAGCGAATTGCGTTTCAGGTCGCCTTGCTGTTGCAGGATGCCGGCGATGTCCGAGTAGCTGCGGGTGATTTCGATCATGCGCGCCATCTCGGCGATCGCGTGCACATTCGATTTTTCCAGCGCTCCTTGCACCACGCGGATACTGGTCGGCGCCGGGTTGGGAGTGACACTCGGCGGAGCCATGAAGGTCGAGCTGCCGTCCTTTTGCAGGGACCGGGGTTTGTCGAAGCTGACGATCTGTAGTTGACCGCGTTGCGCGCTGGTGGTGCCGGCGCCGTCGCGCACGGTGACGATGCCGGTCGGGCTGATGGTAACGTTATGGTCGGTGACTTGGAGGGTGATCGGGCCGCCGGTACCGAGCACTTGATCGCCATCACTGGTCACGAGCTGGCCGCTTGCGTTAATGGCGAACGAGCCGTTGCGCGTGTAGCGTTCTCCGCGCGGCGTCTGCACCGTGAAATAGCCCTTGCCGTCAATCGCAACATCGAGCGGATTGCCGGTGTGCTGGATGGCGCCGGGCGAAAAATCGATCCAGCTGGCGCGGTCCTCGACGAAGCTTACCCGGCGGTCCTTGCCGGAGAACTGCGCGTCGCTCGCGCCTGGCATGAGATACTGCGAAAACGCGGCGTTGTCGGCCTTGAAGCCGGTGGTGTCGATGTTGGCGATGTTGTTGGCAACGATGTCGAGTTCGCGGCTGAGCGCCATCTGCCGTGACAGGCCGATAAGGAGTGCATTCTCCATCGGTGTTCTCCCCTTCCCAGCGCGGCTTCGTGCCGTCTCCCCGACCCGAGCGCCGCACACGCCACGGCGTCTCCCGAGCCGTGGCGCGTTGAGGAAGTGCAGAAGCCGTGCCAAAGGCAAAAACTAAGTTTTGCCAACCGCTTAGGCCTAAAGCACGATGCCGTAGGACGGGCAGAAAAGGCCGGCTCCACGCCTACGCCCGGCAAAAACTTCCTGCCGAGCGGAGGTATGCAAGTATCCGTTAACCATTCCGGGCCTAGGTTCCGATCGGCGGCGCCGCGGCGTTTGTTCTGCGTTTTTTCTGCCAGCCGCGTGCGCGTATCACGCAAGCGGAGCAGTAATGGCCAAGAAAAAAGAAGCGCAGTCCGAAAGCGAACCCCAAGCCCAAGCCCAAGCCGCAGTCGAAAACCAAGAGGCAGAAGGCGAAGAGGGCAAGGAAGCTCCCGCCAAGCGCAAGCTTTTCCCGTTCAAGCTGCCCTCACGCAAAGTATTACTGATGGGTGGCGGCGGCTTTGTCATCCTGATCGCAATCAGCGCTGGCGGATATTTCTTCTTCTTATCCGGCCACGGCAAGGCGGCAGCGGCGGCACCGGCCGCCACCGCGATCAAGCCGGTCGTGTTCCTCGACATGCCTGATGTGCTGGTCAATCTGTCCGGCTCCACCAGCGATCACACCCAATATCTAAAAATCAAAGTCACGCTCGAATTACCCGATCATGCAATGGAAGCTCAGATCTCACCGATGATGCCGCGGCTGATGGACACCTTCCAGACCTATTTGCGCGAGTTGCGGCCTACCGATCTTGATGGATCGGCCGGACTCTACCGCCTCAAAGAAGAATTGACGCGGCGCGTTAACGCGGCGATCGCACCAAGCAAAGTCAACGCCGTGCTGTTCAAAGAAATCGTCGTGCAGTGAACTGCACTGCACGAATAACGGTTTAGCCAATGGCAAAGGATCAGATCGACCAAGACGCACTCGCAGCCGAGTGGGGCGTGGCGCTTGAAGCCGAGCGAAGTGCGGCGGCCGTGCCGCCAGCGCCGCCGGCCGAGGGCGAGCCCGGCGCGGAGGCGATGGCCGCACAATGGGCGACCATGGTCGACGACGGCCATTTCATCCAAGCGGCCAAGGGCGGAGCGGAGCGCATCCTCACCCAGGACGAAATCGATTCGCTGCTCGGCTTTTCGCTCTCTGAAGTCTCGCTCAACGATAATTCCGGCATCCGCGCGATCATCGATTCGGCGATGGTTTCCTATGAGCGGTTGCCGATGCTGGAGATCATCTTCGATCGGCTGGTCCGGTTGATGACTACGTCGCTGCGCAACTTCACCTCAGATAACGTCGAAGTGTCGCTCGACCGCATTACCTCGGTGCGATTCGGCGATTACCTCAATTCGATCCCGCTGCCTGCCATTCTCGGTGTGTTCAAGGCGGAAGAGTGGGAGAATTTCGGCCTTCTCACGGTCAATTCCAACCTGATCTACTCGATTATCGACGTGTTGTTGGGCGGCCGCCGTGGCCAGACCACCATCCGGGTCGAGGGCCGGCCTTACACTACGATCGAAACCAACTTGATCAAGCGCATGATCGAGGTCGTTCTAGCGGACGCCGAGATGGCGTTCCGGCCGCTCTCGCCGGTGAAATTCAACATCGACCGGCTGGAAACCAATCCGCGCTTTGCCGCGATCTCACGGCCGGCCAACGCGTCGATCCTGGTGCGATTGCGGATCGACATGGAAGACCGCGGCGGCACTATCGAACTGCTGCTGCCCTACGCAACCATCGAACCGATCCGCGACGTGCTGTTGCAGATGTTCATGGGCGAGAAGTTCGGCCGCGACCCGACCTGGGAAGGCCATCTCGCGACCGAAATGGGCCAGGCGGAGATTGCGGTCGATGCCGTGCTT
>JASHSY010000028.1 GCA_030040825.1 Xanthobacteraceae bacterium | reverse complement strand
GGTGGAAACACCATCATGCCGGCTTTTGAATAGACCAATCCGCCCGGCAGCTTGAAACCGTCGACATCCCACGGCGCTTTCGCCGTGCCGCCGGCTTTGATCCAGGCTTTGGACTTGGCCACCAGCTCGGCCTGCGGCACGATTTCATCGACCAGCTTCATCGCCTTAGCGCGAGAGAGCCGAAGCTGATCGCCCTTGAGCAGGAATTGCAAGGCATCGGCGGGAGGCAGCATGCGGGCGATCCGTTGCGTGCCGCCGCCGCCCGGGAACAGTCCGACTTTGATCTCCGGCAGCCCAAGCCGGGTCTTATCGTTCTCCGAAGCGACGCGGTGATGGCAGGCGAGCGCCAACTCGAACCCGCCGCCCATGGCGGTGCCGTTAAGCGCGGCGACCCACGGCTTGCCGCAAGTCTCGATGCGGCGGGCGATCTGAGACAGCTTGCGGCTATCCTCGAACAGCCGCCGGTTGGCGGCTTCCTCGCCCTGCGATTTCAGAATTTCGGCGAAGGCGCGGCTTTGGGTCTCCAGCATGGTCAAATCGGCGCCGGCACAGAAGGCGTCTTTGCCCGAGGTCAACACCGCGCCTTTGATGCCGGCTTCGCCGCCGACGCGCTCGACGATCGCGGCAAGCTCCTCCATCACCTTGGCGTCGATGACGTTCATCGAACGTCCCGGCATGTTCCACGTGACGAGCGCAATGCCATCGCCATCGATGTCGAAGGTGAAATTCTGATAGGTCATACGCAGCTCCCGTGCAGCTCTGTTGCCTCGCCCCCGGCGGGAGAGGAAGAATTATTTCGGATACGGCGTGCCATCCTTATGGGTGAAGTGGGCGCCAGTGTCGTCGCGGATCATCACCAGGTCCACGTCGGGATATGCGGCGCGCTCATGCTTTAAGCGGGTGCCGATTTCCAAATAGACCGCGTCGCGGGCGGATTTGTTGACCAGATGATGTCCGTTGGGAGTGTTGGCTTTGAAGCCAGCGGCATCGCCCGCCTTGAGCAGCGTCTCGCCCCCGTCCTCGATCAGCACCACTTCACCTTCAAGCACGTAGATCAGTTCATCTTCGTTTTGGTGCCAATGACGCAGCGCCGAGACGGCATTGGGTTTGAGTGTTGTCAGGTTGACGCCGAACTGATCGAGACCGGCGGCATTGCCAAGCCGCTTGCGCGAGCGGCCTGCCACCAGGCGATTGAACGGTTCCGGATAGGACGAGCGGCTATCCACCGGCAATTTGGCGATGTCGATCTTCGGCATGCCGGTCGCGCCCCTTAATGCCTTACAATTCCCTCCCGCCGCTTCGCGGGGGAATGAAATCTACACCCGCTCGATGATCGTCGCCGTGCCCATCCCGGCGCCGATACAGAGGGTGATCAGCGCGGTCGAAAGATTGCGCCGCTCCAGTTCGTCGAGCACGGTGCCGAGGATCATGGCGCCGGTCGCGCCGAGTGGGTGGCCCATGGCGATGGCGCCGCCGTTGACGTTGATCTTGCCGTGGTCGATGCCGAAGGCTTGCATATAGCGCAGCACCACCGACGCGAACGCCTCGTTGAGCTCGAACAGATCGATGTCGTTGAGTGTCATGCCGGCGCGCTTGAGTACTTTTTTGGTCACATCGACAGGCCCGGTCAGCATGATTGCCGGCTCGCTGCCGATATTGGCGAACGCCTTCACCCGCGCCCGCGGCTTCAGATCGGCCTTTTTGCCCGCCTTGCTATTGCCGAGCAGAACGGCGGCGGCGCCGTCGACGATACCGGACGAGTTGCCGGCATGGTGGACGTGATTGACGAATTCGACCTCGGGATGTTTCTGCACCGCCACCGCGTCGAACCCGCCCATTTCTCCCATCTGCACGAAAGAGGGCTTGAGCGAACCCAGCGACTGCATGGTGGTGTCCGGCCGCATATGCTCGTCGCGGTCAAGAAGGGTCAGGCCGTTGACGTCCTTGACCTTCATGACCGAGCGGTTGAAGCGGCCTTCGCCCCACGCCGCCGCCGCCCGCTTCTGGCTTTCGACCGCGTAAGCGTCAACATCGTCGCGTGAAAATCCGTATTTGGTGGCGATGAGATCGGCCGAGATGCCTTGCGGCATGAAATATTCGGCGACCGCGCTACTCGGATCGACCGGCCAGGCGCCGCCGGACGCGCCGATACCGACGCGGCTCATCGATTCGACGCCGCCGCCGACCGCCATGTCGTGCTGGCCGGACATGATTTGCGCCGCGGCAAAATTGATGGCGTCGAGGCCGGAGGCGCAGAACCGGTTAATTTGCACGCCGGCCACCGTGTCGCCGTAACCGGCATGCAAGGCGGCAATGCGCGCGATGTCGCCGCCGGCCTCGCCGACCGGATCGACCACGCCCATCACCACGTCGTCGACCAGCGTGGGATCGAGCTCGTTGCGGTCCTTGATGGCGCCGAGCGCCTGGCTGGCGAGATTGAGCGCAGTCACTTCATGCAGCGAGCCATCCACCTTGCCGCGACCGCGGGGTGTGCGCACGTGATCGTAGATAAAGGCGTCGGGCATGGCGTT
>JASHSY010000228.1 GCA_030040825.1 Xanthobacteraceae bacterium | reverse complement strand
CCGAATTGCACCTTGGCGATGTCACTCCCGATGGTGCGTTTATCCGCCCGCGGTAGTTGCTTAAGCCATTCGCGGACAGGCTCCCGGCCGGTCGTCGATCGCCAGAACGCAAGAGGAATAGGTTTGGGAGTTTCGGGCATTTCATACGGTCAATGTATCAAATTTGATACACAGCGCAAGCGCCCAATCGGGAGACGTTCACCGTCTAACGCTACCCGCCGTTGCTGCGGCCTTGCTCCCACAGCGCTTCCATCCGCTTGCGGAACGCTTTCGGCTTCTCGGCGAACAGCCGCAGCGCGATGCGTGCGGCCCGGTGCGAAAGTTCGGTCGTGCGTTCGGCGCAAGCCGGCGTAAGCCGCGAACGCCAATGCGCTAGCGGCTGATGCGGCCCGGTAAACCCCTTAAGAATCTCCAAATCCTGGCAGCGTCCGAGCCGGTCGCGCAATCGCTCGGCTTCCTCCGTCCACATGCGGCCGTGGCGCGGCCACAGCGGGTCGATCAATTCCATCTGATAGCGGTGATCGACCACGCGCTGGCGCAGCTCGTGCAAATCCTCGGCCGTGGCCTGCGACCAATCGCTGGGAACAAGGCGCCGGGCCGCACGGTAGCCGGCGGCAAGCTGCGCGGCGATCGAACTGAAATCGAATGGATCGAGTGGCCAGCTTTCGATCGCGACCGCCGTGGCATCGATCCAGGCGATAATCGCGTCGCGCAATTCCGGTGTCAGTACCGCCTGCTCCTGATTGGCGCGGATCGCCTCGATGCGGTCTCGGATGGTGGCAGTTGAACGTTCCGACAGCACCAAGCCTTTTTTCAGCAGATCGTCAAAGGCGTTGAGTGCCGACTGGCCGTCACGCGCGCGGGTCAGTGAGCGGGCAAGGTCGCGCGCCTCCTGCCGCAGGCGGTCGGCGTCGGGAATAAACGGCTCCAGGAGCCGCATCAGCGCCCGCCACTGCTTGATGGCGCGGCGGAAATCGTGCACGGCGTCCTGGTTTGAGCGCTCCGGATCGACGATTGCGGTGCGGGCGTGATCGAGAATATAGGCCGCAATCGCGCGCACCGCCGGCCCGATGGCTGAGCGCGGCCGCAAGGCGGGTTTGTCGCCCATTTCAGCTTCTAGGAAGGCGTGCATGACGGTCCGCCAAATAACGGATGACAGTATGGCGAAATATTGAGCCTCCTGCACTTCCCTTGTAGGGGGGCGCTTGCTACATCAACGTCACGATTTGGGCCAGAAAAAATCAGGCCTGGATGAATATTGGCGCGGGGTGGAGCAGCCCGGTAGCTCGTCAGGCTCATAACCTGAAGGTCAGAGGTTCAAATCCTCTCCCCGCAACCAACTTTCCGCTAAGTAGTTGATATATTGATGTTCTATGGTTTTGTCGGTACTCCATAGGAGAGGGCCGCTACCATTTGCCGACACACCGCGTTGATGTTCGAGTGCGCAGATTTTGGCCCCAGTGGAAGACGCAGATCGAAGAGTAGTCTGGCAGAAGTAATGCGGGAACGCGCTGAGGTCCGCCCACGAAGTTGACGCGAAGCTTTCCAAACCGCTTTTTGACTTCAAAATTTTCCGTCTGGGGAATAATCGCGCCTTTTGCTCTCTCCTCTCGGTCCCTCAACAAGAAGGGACCGATGCCTCCGATTGCGTCCGCCTAAAAGCTCCGAGCTTGAGCGCAAGTCTGGTGCAGAATCGGTCGAGGATGACCCAACGATGTGTGCTCCTATTGTCACCGCAGCGTCATAGTCGCGAGGCTAAGGTCATCAGAATTCCGGTCCGGGTCAAACGGGGAAATTTGAAATGCATTACAAATTGAAAATGACGGCCGCACTGGTTGGGAGCTTCCTGCTCGGCGCTGGCGCCATCCAGGTTCTGCACGCACAGTCTAAGCCGCCGGCCTACATTGTGGCGGAGATCAATGTTAAAGATCGGGCAGGCTACGATCAGAACTTCGCCGCAATAACCAAAACAGATATCTCACAGCACGGCGGCAAATATCTGGCCGGAGGTTACAACAAGACTCTGAGCCTGGTCGGTCCGGAGCCGCCCAACCGCGTCGTTATCCTTCAATTCGCCAACATGGATGCAGTCAAGGAATGGCGCAAGCAAGGCGAAGAGGACATGGAGAACACGATCGGGAGCAAATACGCCAGCTTTCGCATCTATGCCGTAGAGGGCGCCGGCCAGTGAGCTGAGAGAATCGGTCGCGAGGGTCAGATCCAGCGTCTTTTTTGACGCGCGAAGCCTTCGGGTCTTCCGCTCTCGATTGATCAGGTGAGGAGCACCAAGCTCAGATTCGCTTTTGAGCGATTCCAATTCGCAATCTCTCGACGCATCGGCTGAGTGCAAATTCGCTTGCGTTCTCGTCCGGACGACGATATCAACGCCTCCAGCTCCCAGCTTTGGCAGCCGTAAGCGTTAACGTCACTCAACGCGCAAATGAGAGAGTCCGAACACTTGTCGGGCTCGTTATTGCGCAGGTTGGTGACAGATGACGACGTTAACGCAGCCCCCAGTTTCCACGATCATCGAGCGGCTTTTCCTGGAGGCCGACGCCGCGGAAGCGCGGCGAAGCGCGGATTTTGCTTCAGCCCGCCAGGCGGCCGATCCGCAGGACTATCTTCAGTATTATGCGCGGCTGAAGGACCAGCCGCTTCCGGTTTCTCGGGCGACGGCAAAGCTTCTTTACATGCTGGCGCGATCGATCCGGGCAAGCAGCATTGTCGAATTCGGCACCTCGTTCGGGATTTCGACGCTGCATCTTGCGGCGGCGCTGCGTGATAACGGCGGCGGGCGTCTGATCGGCAGCGAATTCGAGCCGACGAAGATAAAGCGGGCGCGGGAAAGCCTGGTGGCCGCGGGCCTGTCCGATCTCGTCGAAATTCGCGAAGGCGACGCACTAGAGACGCTGGCGCGGCATCTTCCGGAGACGATCGATCTTGTTTTGCTTGATGGCGCCAAAGGCCTCTATCCGTCCATCCTCTCGCTGCTTGAGGCCCGCTTGCGTGCCGGCGCGTTGATTGTCGCCGACAACGCCGATTCGAGCCCTGAATATCTTGCTCGCGTCAGGTCGGGGACGAACGGCTACTTATCGGTTCCGTTTGGCGACGATGTCGAATTGTCGATCCGGTTGGGCGAAGAACCGCCCGCTTAAGAAAGCGCCGCCGGCAGCGGCCGGAATGGTAGATTCATTCAATCCGAAAGGTCTTTAACATGTCGCAAAGCTTACAAAGGACCGATCGCGTTGCGCGCCGCGTCCGCCATGAAGTGAAACGGCGCATGTTGCAGGTGCGCGACGTGCACCCTCTGACGCCGAAGATGCTGCGTGTCACGCTCGCCGGCGACGATCTGACCGGATTTGTCAGCGCCGCCCACGACGATCACGTCAAGCTGTTCTTCCCGCCGCCCGGCGAGGAAAAGCCCGCTATGCCGACGCTCACTCCGAATGGACCGGTTTATCCGGACGGGATGCCGCGCCCGGCGGCGCGCGATTATACGCCCCGCCGCTACGATGCCGCTGCCAATACGCTCATCATCGATTTCGTCCTGCACGGTGATGGCCCGGCGGCAAGTTGGGCGGCTCAAGCGCGGCCCGATCAGTTCCTCGGTGTCGGCGGTCCACGTGGTTCGTTCATCGTGCCCGACGATTTCGACTGGTATGCCTTCGTCGGCGATGAGACGGCGCTGCCGGCGATCGGCCGCCGCCTCGAAGAACTGCCGGCCGGCACGCGCGCAATTATCGTCGCCGAAGTGGCCGATGCCGGCGAGCGGCAGAATTTCGTAACGCGCGCGAATCTCGAAACTCATTGGCTTTATCGCGACGGTGCCGGGCCGGGGACGCTGCTTCGGGATGCCACCGCACAGCTTAAGCTGCCGGGCGGCGATGGTTACACGTGGGTCGCGGCCGAAGCCGCAACCGCAAAAGCCTTGCGCCGGCTTCTCGTCGAGGAGCGCGGTCTGCGCAAGGATCGCGTCAAGGCCGCGGCTTATTGGAAGCAGGGGGCCGTCGCGGTGCACGAAACCTACGACGATTGATTTCGCGAAAATCGGGTTGCAATCGGACCGGTGACGTTACGGAATTCTCCGTAGTGTTACCGCTCGCACCGGTTTGGTCCGACCGCCATATTGGGCTTCGCGGCATGAGTATTCGACACGATAGGAAGCGACGATTGTGACCAGCGGTTCCTCGATCTCCAGGCCCGGTATTTTCTACGGGTGGTTCGTCGTCGCGGCGGCTTTTACCGTCATGTTCGTCGGCTTCGGCGCTGCTTATTCGTTCAGTGCCTTTCTGGTTTCGCTGCAACGCGATCTTGGCGCGTCGCGCGGCGCGGTTTCGTTCGTATTCTCGCTCGCCGGCTTTCTCTATTTCGGGCTCGGCGTTGCGACGGGACCGCTGGCCGACCGCTTTGGCTCGCGGCGGCTTGCCGTCATTGGCATGATCCTGGTCGGCATCGGGCTCGTTGCCGCAAGCGTGGCGCGCAGCCTGACCGAAGTGTACGCGGCCTACGGTCTTGGCGTCGGTCTCGGCATTGGCTGTTCTTACGTTCCGGTGGTTGGCGCAGTGCAAAGGTGGTTTCTGCGGCGGCGCGGTTTCGCGTCAGGCATCGCGGTCAGCGGCATCGGTGTCGGTACGCTGGTGGTTCCGCCGCTCGCGTCGCTGATGATCGAGACTCTGGGTTGGCGCGAAACCTGGCTGATCCTCGGCTTGTTCGCGCTCGTCGCCGGCGTGGGAATGTCGCTGTTGATCGAGGACGATCCTAGCGGCCGCGGCCTTGCGCCTGAGGGTGACTTATTGCGTGCAGGCGAGCGGCCGGCGCCGGCGCCCGGCGTTGCGGTCGGCAAGGCGATTACGTCACGGCGGTTTATCGGCCTCTACGCCGCCTGCTTTATCTGCTCGTTCGGCTTGTTCGTTCCATTCGTTCACCTCGTGCCGTATGCGGCTGAGCACGGCGTCGGGCAGACTTCCGCTGTGCTCCTGGTCGGCGCTATCGGCGTCGGCAGCACCGCAGGGCGCTTTTTGCTGGGCGGACTAGCCGACCGGCTCGGCCGGCCGCTGGCGTTCTTGCTGATGTTCGTCGGTATGGGGCTGTCGTTCGTGATCTGGCTATTTTCAGTCAGCTTTTGGCCACTCGCCGTCTTCGCCCTTGTGTTCGGCGTATTTTACGGCGGCTTTGTCGCGCTGGCGCCGGCAGTGCTGAGCGATTATTTCGGCGGACGTAATGCGTCGAGCCTGGTCGGCATTGCCTATACCAGCGTTGCCGTGGGTACGTTGATCGGGCCGAGCGCTGCGGGCTTTGCGTTTGACATCAGCCACAGCTACACGCTGCCGATCCTAGTCAGCATCGGTTCTTATGCGATCGCCACCGCCGTGCTGGCATCGACCACCAAATTTGCCGGATCGGATGCGCCGGCCGCCCTCAGATGAGTGCGGCGTGGACCAGGTTGCGGAACAGTTGCCGGTAATAGTCGCGCTGTCCCGGCGCCTGGATCATCATCATCGCGACCAATTCTTCTTGCGGTGCGATCCAGAACACCGTCCCGGCTAGACCACCCCAGTAGAATTCGCCAGGCGTGCCGGGTGTCGACGCCATTCCAGGCACGAGTCGGACGCAGAATCCGAGGCCGAAGCCGTGTCCCGGCGCGAGGAGGGAGGGGGTGCCGTTGCGCACGTTCGGACCGAGATGATCCGAGACCATGAATGCGAGCGTCTTGCGACCGATGATGCGCGTGCCGTCGAGCGTCCCACCGAGATAAAGCATTCGCGCGAAGCGTGCGTAATCGTCCATGGTCGACCACAACCCGCCGCCAGCCGACTCGAAGCGCTGCCGGCTCTCCTTCGCAATCAACGCAATAGGCTTGCTGGCCACATCGGGGTCGACATCGAACGGTTCCGCTACGCGCTCGTATTTGTCCGGAGCCAATACAAAGGACGTGTCTTTCATTCCAAGTGGACCGAGGATGCGCGCTTGCAGGAAGGCGCCAAGGCTTTGACCAGACACCACTTCGATAACGCGGCCGAGCACGTCGGTCGAATGGCTGTAATTCCAGGCCGCTCCGGGTTGATCGATCAACGGCAACTTCGCGAGTTCGGCGACGAATTCGGCTGTGCTGAGGTCGCGCACAAGATGCGTTCTGGAGTTGGCTGGATCGGGCGCGAAAAGCTGCGAACGCCGATAGAGACGCTGCACCGCCGAATTGCCGGTGAAGGCATACGCCAGGCCCGACGTATGGCGCAGAAGATCCTGAATGGTGATGGCCCGATTTGCTGGCACCAGCTCAAGCTTGCCGTCCTTCTCCACGCCGACCTGCGGCGAAGCGAACTCCGTAACAAATTTCGCCAGATGATCGCTGAGAAACAGCCGTCCTTCCTCGACCAGCATCATCAGCGCGACCGAAGCAACCGGCTTGGTCATCGAAAAAATCCGGAAAATGGCATCGTCCTTGAGCGGCGGACCGCCAGGCAGCAAGGCGCCGACGTCGCGCCGATAGGCAAGTTTGCCGCCGCGCGCGATCAGCATGGAGACGCCAGGCACGTGTTTGGCGTCGACCTGACGCTGCATCACCGCCGTCAGTCGCTCCAACCCGGCGGAGGACAGCCCGACCTGCTCGGGGCTGACGGTAGGAAATGTGTGGGATGTGTTTGTGCGGCCTTGGTCGCCGGCCGGGTCTTGCATGTGCTGACGGTGCATACGGCAAACACTGCGCTTTTGCCGCGCGCACCGTCAAGCCGTTGACGAGTTGCTAGAAGCTCGCCGGCGCGAAGCGATTGAGTAAGGCGAGCGCCAACAGAAGGACGAGGCCGATGCTGAGACTCCAGCCGATCAGCTTTTTCTCGATCGGCAGGAGTGGCTCGCCGCGGTCGCCGCGCAGTTCCGCGTGAAGATCCGATTGGGACATGATGCTCCTCTCACAATTGTCTGGATTAACTGGCCAGCGGCGGTGTGATTCCGCCGAAGAAGATCCACGAAATCAGCAGCCCGACCCACACGACGAAACCGAACAGGCTGACCAGATAGACGGCGGCAAGCTTGCCGAAGCCCTCCTGCCATAGCGTCTTGAAGTTCGACAGCACGCCGATCGAGAAGAAGGTGAGGATGAAGAAGATCACGCGAAAGGTATTGGCTTCGCCGATTGCCGCCGGTACGTTCCGGGCGACCTCCGCCGGTGTGCCGAGTACCAGATAAAAGCCAACCGCGAAGGTGATTACGAAGCCGATGATGAATTTGGGAAAGCGCTGCCAGATTTCCGTAAGCTTCGTCTTGTCCCGTTCGCGGGAGACGTTGATGTAGTTGGTCCAGATGTAGCCCAGCACGAACGCCCAGATGCCAATGAAAATATCGATGAACACCTTGATGGTCGCCGCCGTGCCGAGAATCCAGCCCGGCTGATAGTGGATGCCTGCAGCTGCGTTCTTCGCGAGGATGAGCGACTCGGTGATGCCAGCCGAGGCTACGGCGGCACCGTCTGTCTTCACCGCTAAGCCCATCCAGGCGCCGGCGACCAGCGGTTCGTGTGCCAGGAAGGCTTGCGCAACGAATGGCAGGATCAGTACCTCGACAACGGCGAAGATGACGACCAGCGATGACACCAGCACCGGTACCACCGGCCGGGCGCGGATAGCGCCGCCGACCGCGATTGCGGCCGATACGCCGCAGATCGAAATGCCGGAAGCGAGCGGTGCCGCCCATTCGCGGCTGAAGCCGAACCATTTACGGGCGACGAAATAAACCACCGCCCAGTAGATCAGATAGGCTTCCACGATCGCCGCGACGCCGCGCAGCATAATCGAGCTGGCGAGGCTGAGCTTGGCCGCCGCCGTCACCGCAAAAACTCCGCCCAGAATGACAATGGCGACTTTGATGTAGAGCTCCGGCCGCACCGCGTCCTTTACCGCCTCGGCGAAACGCGGAAAGAAGTTGGCGATGATCAGGCCGGCGATCAGTGCGAAAATGTAGCCGCCTTCGTTGGTCAGCTTCAGCGACCAACTGATGCCGAACTTTTGTTGTTCGGCCGGGGTAACTGCAGCGAAATGGGCAAAGTTGCCGATCACCCAACTGGCATAGGCAATCCAGAACACCGCGGTGAAGGCGAGTACGAAGCGCCTCACGTCGCTTTTGAGCACGGCTGCGGCAGCGCTCAAAACAACGGTAAGCGCGACGTAAGTTGCAATCAGCGCATTGACGCCGCCGAGGGAGGCATAGCCCTTGGAGGTTGCTTTCAGCGACTGGCCGAGATTGCCCCAGACCGACGTCGTTACCACCCAACCGATCAGGTCGTAATTGACGAGTGCCGCCAGAGCGAGAACAAAAATTGCCAACCCGAGAATGACAGCGAGCCAATCTTCGTTGATCGGTGCGATGACGCCATCGGCGCGACGCGGCTGAAACTCGTTAACGAGAGCATCCGACATGAACGCACTGTGCCCGGCTGAATGCCAAAGCACTCAAATCGATGATGCGCACCGACTAAGTCAATGAGGCCGCAAGAAAAAAGAGAATATTGGTCGAGCCGCGACGGTTCAGGCGAATGATCTCTCCCGGCGCGGGCGCGCGGTAAAAAAACATTCCTGGCCGATTTTTTAGGCTGCTGCTTGACTGGCGAGGCGGTCCATCTCGCGCTGGACAAGCCGGCGATAGAGCCCTTCGCGGCCCATCAGTTGATCGGGCGGGCCGTCCTGCATAACCTTACCAAGTTGCAGCACCACGACACGATCGAAACTCCTTACCGTCGACAGCCGGTGAGCGATGGCGATGACCGTGCGGCCGTTCATCAGGCGGCCGAGCGCTTCGCGGATCAGCTCTTCGGACTCGCTGTCGAGTGCGGACGTTGCTTCGTCGAGTAACAGCAGCGGTGCGTTTTTCAAAAAAGCCCGCGCAATGGCGATACGCTGGCGCTGGCCGCCAGAGAGGCGTACCCCGCGGTCACCGACCAGCGTGCGCATGCCATCCGGCAAATTCTCGATAAAATCGCAACGTGCCGCGAACGCGGCGTCCAGAACTTCGTCATCGGTGGCGTCGGGGCGCCCGTATCGGATGTTCTCCATCACCGAGCGATGGAACAGCGAGATATCCTGCGGCACGATGCCGATGGATTCGCGTAAGCTTTCCTGCGTGACGCGGGCAATGTCCTGACCGTCGATCAGAATGCGCCCATCCTGGACGTCGTAAAAGCGCTGCAGAAGCGCGAACACCGTCGATTTGCCGCCGCCGGAATGGCCGACAAGACCGACCCGTTCGCCTGGCATGAAGCTCAAATTGAAATCTTCGAAAATCTGCTGTCCGGCGCCGTAACGGAAATAAACATG
>JASHSY010000227.1 GCA_030040825.1 Xanthobacteraceae bacterium | reverse complement strand
CGGCGATGCCGACCGTGTCGTCATCGCCGACGAACAAGGCCATGTGATCGACGGCGACCAGCTTCTGGCAGTCGTCGCCGAAAGCTGGCAAGCCGACGGGCGACTCGCCAAACCGGGCATCGTCGCTACGGTGATGTCCAATTTCGGCCTCGAGCGCTATTTGCAATCGCTCAAGCTGTCACTTGTGCGCATGCCGGTCGGCGACCGCTACGTGCTCGAGCATATGCGCGAGCACGGCTACAACGTAGGCGGCGAGCCGTCCGGCCATATCATCCTGTCCGACTACACCACGACTGGCGACGGTTTTATCGCCGCGCTGCAGGTGCTGGCGGTGGTCAAGAAGCAGGACAAGCCGGTGTCACAGATTTGCCACCGGTTTGCGGCGCTGCCGCAAGTTCTGAAAAACGTCCGCTATCGCGGCAAGCCGCTGGAAAATTCCAAAGTACGCTCGGCGATCGAAGAGGCCGAGCAGCGCCTCAACGGCCACGGCCGGCTGGTGATACGCCCATCCGGCACTGAACCGGTGATCCGCGTCATGGGCGAAGGCGACGATAAGGCGCTGGTCGAAGAAGTCGTCGACGGTATCGTCGATGCGCTGACCGATCACGCGCCTTAGTTATTCCAGCGCCTTCAAATATTGCGCGAAGGCCTTCAGCGTCGTTTCGGAGACGTGATGCTCGATACCTTCGGCGTCGGCCTCGGCCGCCTCGGTCGGCACGCCGAGCGCGCGGAGCAAATCGACCACCAGCCGATGGCGAACCCGCACACGGGCAGCCAAGGCTTGTCCCTTGTCGGTCAGGAACACGCCGCGATACGGGCGCGCGGTGGCAAGACCGGCGCGCTTAAGCCGTGAGATCGTCTTCACTGCCGTGGCATGCGATACCCCAAGCCGCCTGGCGATGTCGGTCGGACGCGCTTCGCCGGCACTCATCAGCAGATCGGCGATCAGTTCGACGTAATCTTCCAGCAGGGCCGTCGATTGCGCTGAACGCGTCTTGCCGAAGCGGCGGGCCTGGGTGCCTTCGGCGGGAAGCTTCTCGGCGCCATCAGCATGTCTCCGCTTTGCGCCATCTACCATCGCCAATTTCATCCCTCTGATCGGAAAGTCGAAGTTCCCGTCGCTTACGCGCACCATATTTTTATGGGCGCGTCAAAAGTATAGCATAGGCTACATATTGTAACCATTGACCAAACTGCTCCAGCAGCCTAAACGTAGCCGATGCTACACTTTCGTCATAAAGCTTTATTTCGACTGCGATAGCCGAGATGACTGAACAACCACAAACCCTCACTGAACGGACGGTCGTCACCGCCCGCCGGGTGTTGAGCGGCAAGCCAACCGGCTGGGGCGGCTATGCAGCATTCGCCGGTCCGGCTGTTATCGCTTCGATTGCCTATGTCGATCCCGGCAACTTCGCCACCAACATTCAGGCCGGCGCCAAATACGGTTACGGCCTGCTGTGGGTGGTATTGCTCGCCAACCTGATCGCAATGCTGCTTCAGGCGTTGTCGGCCAAGCTCGGCATCGTCACCGGCCGCAACCTGGCGGAACTGTGCCGCGATCACTTTTCGCGTCCGGTCGCGATGGGGATGTGGGTGGTCAGCGAAATTGCCGCCATGGCGACTGATCTGGCCGAATTCCTCGGCGGCGCCATCGGACTTTCCCTGCTGTTCCATTTGCCGTTGCTGTACGGGATGATCGTTACCGCCATCCTGACCTATGGCTTGCTGGTCATCGGAAACTTCGGTTTCCGGCCGATCGAACTGATCATCGGCGGCATGGTTAGCATCATTGCGCTCTGTTACGTGGTCGAGATGTTTCTCGTGCCGATCGATTGGGGTGCAGCCGCTGTGCATACTTTCGTGCCGCAGCTTGCCGACGGAGAAGCGCTGCTGCTCGCGGTCAGCATCATCGGCGCGACGGTTATGCCGCACGCGGTTTACCTACATTCCGGGCTGACGCAGGCGCGCATGCCGGTCCGTGACGATGGCGAGCGGCGCAAAGTGTTGCGGTTTTCCAATCAGGAGGTGATCGCCGCACTGACCGTGGCTGGCCTGGTCAACTTTGCCATGGTGATGATGGCCGCAAGCGCTTTTCACGCCGGGCATCCCGAGGTGGCCGAGATCGAGACCGCCTACCACACGCTGACGCCGCTGTTCGGCGCAGCCGCGGCACTGGTATTCCTGGTCTCGCTGATCGTTTCGGGCGTGTCCGCTTCTGCGGTCGGCACGATGGCCGGTCAAATGATCATGCAGGGCTTTGTCGGCTTCCGTATTCCAATCTGGCTGCGCCGGCTGGTCACCATGTGCCCGGCTTTCATTGTGGTCGCGCTCGGCGTCAACGCAACGAATGCCCTGGTGATCAGCCAGGTGATCCTCAGTATCGCGCTGCCGCTGCCGATGATCGCCTTACTGATCTTCACCGGCCGGACCGACATTATGGGAAATTTTGCCAACGGCATGCTTACCCGCGTCGCCGCG
The DNA here is from genome assembly GCA_030040825.1 of Xanthobacteraceae bacterium. Taxonomy (GTDB): domain Bacteria; phylum Pseudomonadota; class Alphaproteobacteria; order Rhizobiales; family Xanthobacteraceae; genus BOG-931. Next base: position 1,452 of record JASHSY010000227.1, on the reverse strand, counting down.
GTGACCGCAACTGCCGCGGTGCTGGCGCTCAACTTCGTTCTAATCCTCCAGACATTTGGCGCCTTGTCCGATTTCCCCGGCATCCGTTAACGACCTGGTGATTAGACTTGGACCGTGCGACGTGTGCTTATCGCCCGCGGGTTGAAGAGCCGTCTGCTTGCGGCTCGCTGGGGGCAACGGCATGAGCAAATCAACTTTTCCATTTGCGGCGGCAATAGCGGTGGGCCTGCTATGGGCCGCGGCTGCAATCGGCGCGCAGCAATTCGGCACAGCGGCTGAAGCCAAGGCGATGCTGGAGCGTGCAGTCGCGGCGTTAAAGGCCGACAAGACAGCAGCGCTGGTTCAGTTCAACGACAAGAGCAACAAACGATACCACGAGCATGATCTTTACGTTTTCTGCTTCAACATCAGCGACGGCCATACGGTGGCGCATCCAAATCCCGCACTGATCAACACCGACATTCGCGCATTCAACTTCAAGGGCGACGCGATCGGCGAACGGCTTTTCGACGCGGCGAAAAGTCCGAACCCGAAGACGGTGGACTATTTGTTTCCAAAGCCGGGAACAACCGAGCCGGTCGCCAAGGAATCCTTCGTGGCGCTGGTCGGCGAATTGGGCTGCGGCGTCGGTTATTACAAATAACCGGCGTCGACGCGCGCGCGGAAATAAAAAAGCTTAAAAGCGAGACCGCTATACGGCCTCGCCTTTTCGTTAGACGGTCTTCAGGTTTTCAGCAGCCGACTTGCCGGTCTTGCGGTCCACCACCACCTCGAACGCGACCTTCTGGCCTTCGCGCAGCTCGCGCAGACCGGCGCGCTCGACCGCACTGATATGGACGAACACGTCTTTGCCGCCGCCGTCGGGCTGGATGAATCCATAGCCTTTTTGCGCGTTGAACCACTTCACGGTTCCGTTGCTCACGTGACACTCCTCTGCAGAATCAAGATGGGAGCCGCGCAAAGTTTGCACGGCTCGGTTCGCTCGAATTTTTGGTGAAGGATCGTAGTCAGGCGCGTTGTCGTCGCTGCGTGGCCCAGTCGTTCGGCCGAAAACTCGATGCCGAGTATTTAGCCAGAACCTTGCGCGGTCTGCAAGGGCACACAGGCCGCCCGGCGTCGCGTCGCCGGGTACCACGCCCAAAGGTTCCCGCTGTCACATTCGCTTCAATATCACGCCGAAACGTTCTCGCCGGTTCAGGCCGGCTGCAAATTGAGTAAAAAGCAAGCTGGGTTTGGCGCCGCGATGCCGCGGCGCGCGGATCTTTCGGGCCACGGAAGCCGACGTGTTGATCTCCCCCATTTCCCGCCCGGCATTGCTCGCATGCAAAGGTGCCATGCCGGATGATAATAGGCGAACCCCCCGCAGGTCAGGAAAGCCGACGCACGGTTGAGCATCAGGCGCAAACTGCCGTACTTTTGACTTCAATAAGGAAAGTCGGGGGAGGCCATGCG
>JASHSY010000226.1 GCA_030040825.1 Xanthobacteraceae bacterium | reverse complement strand
CCGCCGTAGATCGTAGTCTTGCGGTAGTTGAAATATTGCGGCGCAAGCGGACCGGCCCATTCCGGACCGACTGGCGGTTCATTCCACCGATCGCCTTCGTCGTGCGGGGTCTGATCGGGCAGCGCGTAAGGACCGACCACTTCGAGTAGAAGCTCGGTAATCGACTGCTGGATTTCCGAGCCCTTGATCTTGAGGATCGACGAGGCCGGATCGGGCTTGTTGCTGCGACTGCGGGCGGCAACGACGCGCAACTCGGTCATCTCCAGCGCCTTGAGCTCGACCTCGGCGGCGACGATTTTGGCGCGGAACCGTTCGTCGGCAATCAATGGTTTGCCGTTCGCCTGCTCGAGTGCCGCAAGCTCTTTCAGCCGGCGGATGCGCGCTTTGGAGGCGCCGACGCGGGCGATGCCGGTGCGCTCGTTGCCGAGCAGGAATTTGGCGTAGTTCCAGCCTTTATTCTCTTCGCCGACTAGGTTTTCCGCCGGCACCTTGACGTCGTCGAAGAATACTTCGTTGACTTCGTGGCCGCCGTCGATGGTCTGAATCGGACGCACGGTGATGCCCGGCGACTTCATATCGATCAGCAAGAACGAAATGCCTTCCTGCTTCTTGGCGGCACTGTCGGTGCGCACGAGACAGAAAATCCAGTCGGCGAATTGCGCCAAAGTGGTCCAGGTTTTCTGGCCGCTGACGATGTAATGGCCGTCGACGCGTTTGGCGGAGGTTTTCAGCGAGGCGAGGTCGGAGCCGGCGCCAGGCTCGGAGAATCCCTGGCACCACCAATCGTCGAGATTGGCGATACGCGGCAGAAAGCGTTTCTTCTGCGCCTCGTTGCCGAAGGCGATCAGGACTGGACCGAGCATGTTGGTACCAAATGGCAGCGGCTCGGGCGCCGGCGCCTGCTGCATCTCGTCGCGGAACAGGTACATCTGCAACGCGCTCCAGCCGGTGCCGCCCCATTCTTGCGGCCAGTGCGGAACTGCCCAGCCTTTGGCGTTGAGGATGCGCTGCCAGGCGACCAGATCGTCTTTGCCCAAGCGGCGGCCCTCGATCAGCTTCGTGCGGATCGCCGCCGGCAGTTTCTCTTTCATAAAGGCACGAACTTCGTCGCGGAACGTGTTTTCTTCCGGCGTGAAGCGAAGGTCCATTCGTTCCTCCTCCCGCGTCCTGATTCGTTATCCCGAGGTGCAAGCGAAGCGAGTCTCGAAGGATGTGCCGGCCACCTCCAGATGACTGGACATCACTTAATTGATCTCGAACAGGCCGGCCGCGCCCATGCCGCCACCGACGCACATGGTGACGACGGCGAGCTTGGCGCCGCGCCGTTTGCCTTCGATCAATGCGTGGCCGGTCATCCGCGCCCCGCTCATGCCGTAGGGGTGGCCGATCGAGATGGCGCCGCCATCGACGTTGAGCCGCTCCTGCGGAATGCCAAGCCGGTCGCGGCAGTAAAGCACCTGGCTGGCGAAGGCTTCATTGAGTTCCCACAAATCAATGTCGGAGATCTTCAATCCGTGCCGGGACAGAAGCTTCGGCACGGCATAGACCGGTCCAATGCCCATCTCGTCCGGCTCGCAGCCGGCAACGGCGAAGCCACGGAAAGTGCCGAGCGCCGTGAAGCCGCGCTTCTCGGCGACTTTGGCCTCCACGACTACGCAAGCCGAAGCGCCGTCGGAGAGCTGGCTGGCGTTGCCGGCGGTAATGTACTTTCCCTCCCGCACCGGCTTGAGTGCGGCTAGCCCCTCCAGCGTCGTGTCCGGACGATTGCCCTCGTCGCCTTTGAGCGTCACTTGCTCGAGGTTCTCGACATTGGTCTTTTTGTCGACGACTTTTTTTGTCGTCGTCATCGGCACGATCTCATCGTCGAATTTGCGCGCCTGTTGGGCCGTGGCGGTACGGCGCTGGCTTTCTAGTGCGTATCCGTCCTGCGCTTCACGGCTGATTTTGTAGCGCTCGGCGACAATGTCGGCGGTATCGATCATCGGCAGGTAGAGATCGGGTTTGTGATTCACAATCCAATCGTCGGGCACTGGCGGCACTTTGCCGTCCTGCACCAAGCTGATGCTTTCCAGGCCGCCGGCCGCGATAATCGAGGCTTCGCCGGAGATGATGCGTTGCGCGGCGAGTGCGATGGCCTGCAGACCCGAACTGCAAAACCGGTTTACGGTCATGCCCGATACGGTGACCGGCAACCCGGCGCGGATGACGGCCTGGCGCGCGATGTTGCCACCGGTGGCGCGTTCTGGGAGCGCGCAGCCCAAAATCACATCCTCGACTTCGGCCGGCTCAACGCCCGCCCGCTCGACCGCCCGGCCGACGACATGGCCGCCCAAATCGGCGCCATGGGTCATGTTGAAGGCGCCGCGATAGGCTTTGCCGATTGGCGTGCGGGCGGTGGAAACAATGACGGCGTCGGGCATTTGAGTCTCCCTGTGCGCGCCGGCTACACCGCGCGACTGTTGCCGCAGACTTGCTAATGCCGCGGCGTCATCTTCAGAAGGATGGATTGCCGGGTCAAGCCCGGCGGGTCACGGTTTTTCGACCACCGAAATGTCCGACGGATTGGTATAGGCCGGATGTCGCCAGCCATTCTCGTCATAATCGGCCATGCATTTCTCGACCAGCGCTTCCATCGCTTTGAGCGCGCCGTTACCTTGTGCCTGTTGGAGCTGGAAGACGCGGATCAGCTCGTGGCTGCCGGAATAGTTCATTTCGTAAAGCTCGTGGCGGGCGCCGAATTCGGTGCCGACGGCGTCCCACAAAAGCTTCATGATTTTGATGCGCTCTTTGTAATCGATGCCATTCGAGCCGCGCACGTAGCGGGCGAGATACTTGTCGATCTCCGGGTTTTTGAAATCGTTGGCGTGCGACGGCAGGTAAATCAGCCCTGAAGCAATGACCCTCTCGACAATGTTGCGGATTGCCGGATAGGCCTCGGTCATGAACAGCCGGTAGCTGGCGGAACCCTGCGGGTTCGGCAGCACCGCTCCGTTCTTCCACGGTACCGGATTGAACGCCATTGCGTCGGTCAGCGACCAGAACAGATTGCGCCAGCCGATCACTTCGCCGATCTGGGCCTGCACGCCGCGGAACGCCTCGGTGCCGGTGGCGCGCGCGGCCTTGTAAAGAAGGCCGGCAATGAAATCGAGCTTCACCGCCAACCGGGTGCAGCCCTGCAATGTGAAGCCATTGAAGAATCCCGATTGCGGATAGAAATTCTTCAGACGCTCAAAATCGCGGTGGATGATGACGTTTTCCCAGGGGATGAACGCATTATCGAAAACGAAAATGGCGTCGTTTTCATCGTAACGCGAGGTCAGCGGATAATCGAACGGCGAGCCGGTGGCGGCGGCGGCGATTTCATAGGAAGGGCGGCAGATCAGTTTGATGCCGGGTGTGTTCATCGGCGCGATGAACATCACGACCATCGATGGGTCGGTGATCTCCTGGCCCATATTCTGGCCGAGGAAATTATATTGGGTGAGCGCCGAATTGGTTGCGACCACCTTGGCGCCGGAGACATAGATGCCGGCATCGGTCTCCTTTTGGATGGTGATGTAGACGTCCTTCACCTGCTCGGCTGGCTTATTGCGGTCGATCGGCGGATTGACCAGCGCGTGATTGAGGAAAAGCACCGCTTCTTGGCCACGCTTGTGCCAGATGCGCGCGTTGTCGGCGAACTTACCGTAAAACTCGGCGTTGGCGCCGAGCGTGTTGAGGAACGAGGCCTTGTAATCCGGGCTGCGTCCGAGCCAGCCGTAAGTTAAACGCGCCCACGCGGCGATGGCGTCGCGCTGCGCCACGACTTCGGTAGCGGAGCGCGCCGCCTTGAAGAATTTCATGGTGTAGCCGCCGGAGCCGGTATCAGTCGGCGCCGTCAGCGTATCCTTGAGTTTCGGATCGTGCAGCGCGTCGTACAACAGCGCCACCGACGCTGCCGCATTGCGGAACGCCGGATGCGTAGTGACATCCTTCACCCGTTCGCCGTAAATGAAGACTTCACGGCCATCGCGCAGCGATTCGAGAAACTCCGCGCCGTTGAATGGGCGTTTCTTGCCTGCAACCAGCGTTTCGGGATTGTCCGGCATTGCTTACTCCCATGACAACGCTTTCTCAGCGGACGATTACCGCGTCGACCCTTATCAGCATGAATTTAATCAGCACACTGATGATTTTTGTCAGTGTACACATAATATCATGGCGTCGTCCATCGACTGATGCTAGCAATTGCGGCGCGTCCCGGGAGCATCCGCCATGGCAGACCGCAAGCGCTGCGATCCGCAACCGCTCGACGAGCGGCCCGGCCATCTGATTCGCCGATTGCAGCAGATCTCGCTGGCGCTATTCATGGAGCAGGCGAGCCGATTTGACATTACGCCGGTCCAGTATGCCGCCATCTTCGCCATCGGCAAACAGCCGGGGATGGACCAGACCGCGCTGGGCAACGCCATCGCACTCGACCGATCGACGATCGGCGACGTGGTCACGCGGCTGGAGAAGAAGAAGCTGATCAAGCGCCTCGACGGCGCCACCGATCGGCGCACCAAGTCACTCTACATTACGGCGGTTGGACGCCGGCTGGTTGCCGACATCGAGCCCGCCGTGGCGGCGACGCAACGGCTCATCCTGGCGCCGCTCACGGCGGGCGAGCGTGCGGGCTTCATGCGCATGCTCAAGCGGCTTGTCCATCTCAACAATGAGCGCAGCCGCGCGCCACATCGTCCGCTTTAGCGGTCACGCCAGATCGCCCACACGGTCAACGCGCCGACCAGCGCCACCGCCAGCGGCGCACCGGCAAGGCCGGCTGTGGCATAGACGATCGCACCGGCCGCGGCGCCCAGGATAAATCCGATCGCGATGGCCAGAACAACGTAGAGCTGTGCGCGTACGGCGAAGAATTCGCGTTCGCTGTCGCGGTCACTTGGATCGCGCGCCCGGCGGCGCCAAGCGACAATGAGCGCGGTGGTTTCAACACCGAGCTGGGTCATATTGCCGGTCATCACGTTGGTCTGCGGAATGCCGCGCATCAGAAGCCGCACGATCACGCTCTGCGCGCCCATGGCCATGGCGCCGAATACGCCGGCGACGATGCCGTGCCAGTCGGTAACGTTCTTGATCGGCGGCTCGGCGAACAACATTCCAGCAAAGATCGCGAGCAGCAAAGTTTCGAGCGCCAGCATCCACGGCAGAGCGTCGCGGCCTCGGTCGCGGATCAGTCCAATCAGTCCCGCCGTCACGGCCGCCGCAACCAGGAAGGCGAAGATGGCGACCGCCTTGCCGGTGATGCCAGCGTCATGGGTGACCAGTTCGGCGCCGGCGGTGACGAAGCTTCCAGTCACCTGCGCGACGAACAGGCCGAACAGCGCGAGGAAGGTGAAGACGTCGACGTAGCCGGCGACAAACGACAGCACTGCCGGCACCCAGCGCGGCGGCGGATCCTCGCGCCTTTGGGCGAATTCAGTCATAGTCTGCTCCGCTGGCGCCCGTCCCGGCACGGCGGCATCAGGGTTAGCTGCTTAGCTGCATTTCGGAGACGCGCCAATGCATATCAGCCAATTCCATTATTTGCCGCTGGCGCCCGGCTTCTTTTCCATATTGGTCGGGTTGTTCATCGTTCTTTTTGTCGTGATGCTGTTTTTACGCGCGCTGCGCCGCGCCTACCTCAATCTCGGCATCAGCTCATCGGCCGCCATGTGGCTTCTGATCGGCACGCTGATCGGCAGCTACTTCAACATCCCGATCGCCGTCCTGCCGCATGAGCCGCTGCAATCCGACATGGTCGTCAACTTCTTCGGCATGGAATATCCGGTGCCGCCGGTCGAAGGACTGTCAGGCACAGTGATCGCGGTCAATGTCGGCGGTGCCGTCATCCCGACGCTGATGTCGCTTTATCTCTTGATCAGCCGCGGCTTGTGGACCAACGGCGCAATCGCCACCGCGGCTGTTGCTCTCATCCTGCATTGGCTTGCCAATCCGGTGCCGGGATTGGGTATTGCCGTTCCGGTGTTCTTGCCGGCGCTGGCGACCGCGGTCGTCGCGCTGTTGCTGTCGCGCGAAAGTGCGGCGCCGCTCGCTTATATCGCCGGCAGTATGGGCACGCTGATCGGCGCCGATTTGACCAATCTCGACAAGGTCAGCGGACTGGGCGCACCGGTCGCCTCGATTGGCGGTGCCGGTACCTTCGACGGTATTTTCTTGACCGGCATTCTCGCGGTGTTGCTGGCCGGGCTTTATCATCGGCAGTCGGCGCAGCCGCGCTAAGGGTCAAAAGCCACGCAACGCGACAAACACCGTCAACTTACAAGGCTTGGGCTTGCAAGGGTTGCCCCCAGCGCGTTTTGATAGCGGTCAGGCGCACGTCGACATGGTCGACGCGCCGTTTTGACTGCTGCGCGGCATGGCCAAAAAACGCAAATCGATGTACCAGATTGCCTTTCCGTCAACCGGGGCCGGCTGACCGTGCTGCTGCATCCCGAGGCCGGCGATGATTACCGCGACCACACCGCATATGCCGCCTGGCTCGGCGGTAGCTCGCCGCTTTGCTCGGGCGCATTCAAGGCTGCGGCAAAATCGCGGCGATAACGGCGAGCGGGAACCTTGTGGAACTTTCTAGGGTGGCGTTAGTTTGTATTGGGGGCTTTTACCGATCCAGGAGGAATCCATGCACAAGACGTTGCTTGCCGTAGGTTTGGCCGCAAGCGTCGGGTTTGCTTTGAGCCAAAGTGCGAATGCGGCACCGGTGAATGCGCCGGCACTAAAAGAAGCCGCCGCCACGACCGCAACGATTCAGAAAGCGCAATACGCTGAGCACCGAACCCGCCACGGCACGGTCAAATGCTACCGCGACTTCGTGGTCGGACCGTATCGCTGCCACTATTACCGCAATCCAATTTAACCCTCATCCTTGACGTCGGTTTCCGGCCGGTCAGTACCGAGGGCGCGTTCGGTGTGCCATTTGCCGTTCGCGTCCTCGTATTCGATCGTCTCGGTTTGCCCCGGTGCGCGCTGCTCGGCGGCCACCCGGCGGGCCGCGGCCAACGCCTGTGCGTGGGAGGGAAAGCTTTCGGAGAAAACGCCGTCTACGGTATAGGCCCAACCGTCGTCGTGGCGGACTACCTTGTAGATAACGTGTACCATTGATCGGCTCCTCGCCCGCGACTCTAACCAATTCGCCGGCGCGGCGCGAGGTTCCTTTCGGGCTTACGGCCTGCACCCGTTCATTTCACTGCGGCGTGTGCACTGTTCAGGCCCGCTCGACGCGGGCGGCGTAGCAGCCAGGCGCGGCGAAATGGACGTGCAGGTAGGCCGCGCGCTGATCGGCAAATTGCCGCTTGATCGCTTGCTCGAGCCTGGTGCCTTCGATCACCTCCCAGGCAATCATCATGGCGTCGCGGTCGAATGCACGCAGGGCGAGGGTGCGCGTGCGTAGCTGCTCGGGCACGGCATCGACCGCGTCGAATGTCTGTTCGCCGGCGCGCACATAAACCGCGAAACGCATGCGATAGGGCGAAGCGACGGCATGATGCTCATAATTCACCAGGATGAGTTCGTCGCCGGTCTTAGCGTCAGTAAGACTGATGCGACAGGGGCGCGGCCCGTCGGCAATCCGCCGCACCGCGCCGTGCTCTCGCAGTTCCTCATCGGACAGTGCAAACAACGGTGCGAAATCCTCCGCCGGCAAACCGCGAATCCGGAAATGCATGATGCTCCTCCTGTGTCGGGCGGAGAGATGCGCCGCAGCGGCGCGTAATCCCACCCGCTTTCTGCGCGCCGGCTTGGCCCCTCTTATTGATTGGCCGGTTGCGACTTGGCGTTCGCGTTGCCAGGGAATTAGTGGATCAGCAATTGCAGTCCGCCGATCACGATTTCGACGACGATCAGCACCACAATGATCAGTTCGAGACGCGCCGATCGCTCGGTGTCGATGATATCGGCAAACGCCTTGGCGGAATCTGAGATCACGGTGAGCTTACGGGTCAGTAAGTCCGCGCGCTCCTTCAATTCGTATTCGTCTTCGAGCCGTCCGTAAAAGCGCTCAAGGTCCGGCCGCTCCCACAGCACGTCGGGCTTTTCGGCCACTGCGACCAGACCGGAAATGCGATGCTGCACCAAAAGCGCATTGCCGATGTGTTTGAGGATGGCGCGGCGGCCACCTGGCGGTCGCCCTTGCTCGGCAAGCTCACGCGCGATCGGCTGGATCACGTCGAAAACCGCCGCCACGCTTTTTTCGTCGTGGGCCAGAATGACGCTGGTGGCAAGCGCGTCGGCGATCAGCAGGGCATGGCCCGCTGTCAGCGCCTTCACAGAGATAATCCCCGTCGGTGCGACCTGGTCTTCCTTGTCCGGGGCCACCTCAATTTGCACGATCTCTTCTTCGCGTATTCTGAGTGGGCTGGTGACACGGCCGTCCAGACGGCCGATAACTTCATCCTCCTCCAGCGGCGACATGCCGACCATGACCGCGACGCCGTACCGGAACAGCGCGACAACGCCATTCTCGCCGGCGCGAAACGCCAACGGCACTTTCGACAGTACGTCGCTGCGTTCGAGGCCGGCGGTCTCGATCCGCTCGCCAAGCAATAGCGCCCGCACCGTAATCCGGCGCACGGTCATTGCCGCCAAGTCGTTCATCGCAAGTCGTTCATCGCAATTCGTTCATGGCAAGTCGCTCATGGCGCTCTCAGTTTTTTGCAGCACCGCTCAAACCTAATGGGGCGGCGCCAAATTAGCACGGGCTGCCGGTAGGCAACGAGGCCGGCGCTTGGCTTTACCGCGGCAAGAAATTACGCTGTTCTCGGGAACGAGAGAGAGGACGCATGGCGCGCCGCCCGCCCGATACCCGCACCGCCGCCGAGAAGGCGTTCAAGGCCGTTACCACCAAACCGGTTGAGGGGCCCCCCAAGCCGCAGTCGCTGCCCGGCGTGAGGGAGTTGGTGTCGTTGCGCATTGACCGCGACGTGCTCGATTTTTTCCAGGAAGACGGCCCGGGTTGGCAGGACCGCATCAACGAAGCATTGCGCAAGGCAGCAGGGAAATCCTGATGGCGAGCGATGCGCCGCATTATCGGCGGGACCACATCCATCTGCGTAGCCCTGATCCTGAGGCTATTGGGGCCTGGTTCGACGCGATGCTCGGCGCGCAGGTGATCCGCTCCATGCAGCAGAGCAAGCCGCGCATCGATCTCAAGTTGGGCGGTGCCGATATCTTCATCATGGCGGTCGGCCCGAACGACAAAGTCAATCCCGCGCCAGTCCAGTAACGCCATATCAGGGACTCGACCATTTCGGGCTCTCGGTTCGCGACATCGACGCTGTGGCAGCGTCGCTCAAGGCCAAGGGGGTCGAGTTCACCCGCGAGCCGATCACCATCCGGCCGGGGGTGCGGATCTGTTTCCTGCGCGGGCCGCAGGGCACCTCGATCGAGCTCCTCGACCGCGACCCAAAATACGCGTGAGGTGCAGCGGTTAGTGGATCGCCAGCGGATTTGATACCTTCTATTTACGGGAACCGGGCTATCTCAATTTCGCCCGATACTGCCGGTTGAATCAGCGCGGGCGGATCATTGGACTTCCGAGGATGGCTGTGGCGGACGGGGCTTCGTTCTTTTCGCGCTTCACCATGAAGTTCGTCGAGGTGATCGGCGCCGGCATCGCGACCGCCGTGACCGGCTATTTGATCGCCCACCTCGGCGGCTTCTGGTCGGCGCCGGCTCGCACCCCCGAGGTGACGCCCGCCGCCGTGCAGATGGCGCCGGCGGTAAGCGCGGTGCCGAAGAGCGCCCGCGCCAGCCCGCCGCCGTCTGCGGTGGAAGCCAGTGCGCCGGCTGCGGCCAAACCCGATGCGGCTAAACCCGATGTGGCCAAACCAGACGCGGTTGCCGAAAAAGAGCCGGCCGCGGTCGGAACGCCGCCTGGCCGGCCAGCAACACCGGTGCGCAAATCAAGCGCTAGCGAACCAAAGGCCACCGAGCCGAAGCCGCGCGAAGCAAAGGCCACCGAGACAAAGGCCACCGAGTCGAAGTCTCACGAAGCAAAGGCGACCGAGCCGAAGCCGCGCGAGCGTGACGACACCGCTTCGGTCGAGGAGCAGGTGCGCGCGGCGTTGGCCAAGGTCGACGCCAATCGCCACCCGCTGCCTGAGCCCGCCATGCCGGTTGAGAGCCCGCCCGCTATTCCGAGCGTCGCGGTCGTGCAGCCGCCGTCCGCCGCCGCGCCGGTCGCGCCCGCTATTGCCGCGGTTCCGGCTGCGCCCCCGGCCGTGGTCGCTGTACCGCCCCCTGCCGTTTTGCCGTCGGCCCTGTCCGCTGCACCGGTTGCGAGTGCGCCGGCGGCCGTCGCGCCGCCGCTGGTCGGCACCGTCGAGATCAAGTCGGAGCCGGTGGCAACGGTTGACGCAGCGCCGCCCGCGGCGACCGCCCCGGCGGACGACAGCAAGAGCAAGGACCACGGCTTTCTGGCCACCATCGAGCATATCCCCGACATGCTGCGCCCGACGGCGGGCGCGACCACCGCCGAGCCGCCGCGGCCGCCAATGCCGGTCGGGCAATAATCCATTACCATTGTTGGTCATGCGCGGGCTTGACCCCGCGCATCCATGTTGAACTCAAGAAACTCAAGCGACCCGGTCGGCTTATTGTTTCGTCAGCATCGCATGGATTGCCGGGTCAAGCCCGGCAATGACGTGGTCGGATTATTTCCTTTCTTTCAACATCGCATCGCGCTGTTTGGTGAGCTGATCGAGCTCGGCCTGTTGCTCGGCCAGCCGGTCGGCGTTGCGCTCCTCATCGCGGGCGCCCGATTGGGCGGCAGACTGCTCGATCAGTTGCCGGATGTTGTCACGCACAATGGCGATGCGATCTTCAAGCTGATCAAGCGAAAGCGAACTGCCGTTGCTCATGATTGCTGCCTCACACCCGCTTACTTCCAGCCGGCTTCCTGGTCGCACGCCTTGCGTTCGGCGACGTGCGTCTGTTCCCACTGGGTGATCGACTGTGTCTCGTTGTCGCTCATTTTGTTGTTCATGCAGGTGCAGTATTTCAGGACCACGTCGGCGGCGGCGACCAGCGGCATCGTAACCGGCCTCATGAGCGCTCCTCCAGGTTGCCGTTCGGACGAACCGGCCACATACCTTGATCCATGCGGCTTCGCCTGACAAGCAGGTTGGGCGTGCAGCGGGCGCCCGTGATGGTTATTTAATACGGAATTTACGCTTCATCGCGCCTCGCGAGACCGAACCCCGCATTTTCGCTAGATTGCAAGCCGGACGAGGATCGAGGGAGATTGCCTATGTGCCAGCAATGCGGTGACCGGAATATAAAGCATGACGCGGATTTCGGCCGACGGCGTTTCCTGGCCACTGCGGCCGCCGCCGGCGCGGCTGCGGCCATTGCCTGGTCGGGACCGGTCTTGGCGAAAGCCAAAGCGCCGCCCAAGCCTGAAAATGTGCTGTCGCCGGACGCTGCGTTCGACCGCCTGATGGAAGGGAATGCGCGTTACGTGCAGGGCGTTTCGCGCCGTCACGATTTCAAGCACGAGCGCGAGCCATTGAGCCGTGGCCAGAACCCGTTCGCCGGCATTCTCTCCTGCGCGGATTCGCGGATCGCCCCGGAATTCTGCTTCGATTCCGGCCGCGGCGACTTGTTCGTCTGCCGCGTCGCCGGCAATTTCGCCAACGCCGAGACTATCGCCAGCTTCGAATACGCCGTGCATGTGCTGGCAACGCCGCTGATCCTCGTGCTCGGTCACGACGCCTGCGGTGCGGTCGATGCCACCATCAAGTCGCTGAAGGACAACACGACGCTGCCGGGCCATCTGCCGTCGCTGGTCGAAGCGCTCACGCCGGCGGTAAAGGGCGTGAGCGGCGAGCCCGGCGACGTACTCGCCAATGCAATCAAGCGCAATGTCGCATTGACGATGGACAAACTGAAATCGGCGTCCGGCATCATCGGCGACGCCGTCGCCGCCAAAAAGCTCCGCATCGCCGGCGGCGTCTACAAGCTCACCACCGGCAAGGTCACGATGGTCGGCTGAGGGTTGTTACCTCTCCCCGCATGCGGGGAGAAGGAGGTATGGTTGCCCTTGAAAAGCGATTCGCATCCTCACATCCCTCCAGGAGCAGCCGTCCATGCCCGTTGTGTCCGCCCTTAGAGCAAGCCTGATTGCAGCAATTGCGTTGACCGGCGCTGCTTTCATATCCGCCGCCTACGCCGACAGCGGCAGCATCCGCTTCAAAGTCATCAAGGCGGGCTTCATCATCGGCGGCTCCGGCGGCTCGGGTACGCTCACCTTCCAGGGCCAGCGCTACGCCCTTGGCATTGGCGGGCTGAGCTACGGCTTCACCTTCGGCGCGTCCGAGACGTGGTTCCGCGGCACCGTGAGCAATATCAACAGACCGTCGGATGTTACCGGCGTCTACGCCGCCGGCAACGTCGGCGCGGCGGTCGGGCGGGGCGGGCAGGCCATCGTGCTCGCCAACGAGAAGGGCGCGGTGCTGACGCTGACCGGTAGTTCGGTCGGCGCCATCGTCAGCGCCGACCTCAACGGGCTGGTGATCACGGTGCGGTAGGCGGACGGGCAACATTCGGCATTCTCGCGGCGCTCTCAGCGCTCGAGTTTTTGCAAATGGCCGTAGCCCGGATAAGCGAAGCGCAATCCGGGGACGACGAGCCAGCTTTGATGTCCG
>JASHSY010000225.1 GCA_030040825.1 Xanthobacteraceae bacterium | reverse complement strand
TGCTTTTCCCATTCCTCGACCGGCTCCGCGGCGACGTGTACCGCACGTTGCAATGTGGCGCCGATTGCCGCCGCGACGGCGGTCTGGCTCAGCGGTTCGGTGCCGACCAGCTCATAGGTCGCACCGCCGTGGCCCGGTTTGGTGAGTACCAGCGCCGCAGCCGCGGCGACATCCTCCAGATCGATCAGGCTTATCCGCGACTCGACCGGATACGGCACGCGGAATACACCCTCGACAATGATGCCGCGCCACGCGCCGAGAATATTTTGCATGTAGGCGGTCGGTTGCAGCACCGTCAGATCGAAGCCGGATGCAAATAACAAGTCCTCGGTCTGCATCTTCGCCCAGTGATGCGGCATGGCTTCGATCTGCGGATGCAGAACCGAATGATAGACGAAGCGGCTGACGCCTTGCGCCTTGGCCGCTGCGATAACCGCGCGCGCGTAGGCAACTTCGTCGCGGCTGACATTGGGACAAATATGATAGATGGCTTGCACGCCGCTCGTCGCGCGCGCGAGCGCCTGTGCATCCTCGAAGTCGCCGACGGAGACTTGGGCGGCGCCAAGCATCTGCAGCGCTCCAACATGTTGCGGCTTACGCACCAGCGCGCGCACCGGAACGCCGTCGGCGGCCAACGCCTTGATCACGGCTTTGCCGGTCTTGCCGGCGGCACCGGTAATCAAAATCATCGTAACGTCATCGCAATTTGACAGTCAGCTCGAACAGCCGGCCGGGGCTTAAAGGTATTTCGTTGAGCTCCACGTTGCGGTCGCGCAGGCCGAGCGCGTCTTCGATCGCCTGCGCGAACAACGGCCCGACCGGTATGGCGCCCGCCTCGCCGGCGCCCTTGATGCCGAGCGGATTGAGCGGCGATACCGTCACGGTGTGCGCGATGTCCATATGCGGCACTTCCAGCGCGGTCGGCAGCAGGTAGTCGGCAAGCGAGGCGTTGAGCAATTGTCCGTCATCGTCGAACACGAGTTGCTCGTAAAAGGCATTGCCGACGCCCTGCGCCACACCCCCATGAATCTGGCCGGCAAGGATCAGCGGATTGATCACCGTGCCGCAATCATGCACCACGACGTATTTGAGCACGTCGAGCGTGAAAGTTTGTGGATCGACTTCGACGATCATGGCGTGCACGCCGCTAGCCGTGGCGCCGCTCGGCGGGCCGAAATATTGCGTCGATTCAAGACCGGGCTCGGTTCCCGGTTTGACCGCGCCGCGCATCGGGTTGGCTTTGAGCGCGAGCGCACCGAGTTTGATCGCTTGGCCGGGAACACCGACCACCGACACCTCGCCATTGCCGATTTCCAAATCCTCCTCGGCGCATTCGAAATGTTCGGCCGCAAGTTTGAGGATTTTCTGCCGCACCGCCTTGGCCGCCTCGTTGACGGCGTTGCCGGCCACCACGGCGCCGCGGCTGGCGAAGGTGCCCGCCCCCCAATAGAACTGATCGGTGTCGCCGGTGACGACATCGATGTCCGGCACATCGACGCCGAGCTGGTCGGCGACGATCTGCGCGAACGAGGTGAAGTGGCCCTGTCCCTGCGTGCCAATCCCGGTCGCCACGCTGACCTTGCCATTGGCCTGCACCTGGACTTTCGCCCCTTCATACGGGCCGATGCCGGTGCCTTCGACATAACAGGCGACGCCGACGCCGACGTGGCGGCCCTGCGCGCGTAATTTCTTTTGCTCTTCGGCGATAAACGTTTCGTAGCCGATCATCTTCAGCGCTTTGTCGAGGATCGGCTCGTAATTGCCGCTGTCATAAGCGAGCGGCGCGAAGTCCTGATAGATGATCTCGTTGTTGTAGGGAAACGCGTCGGGCGGGATAAGATTGCGGCGACGGATTTCGACCCGGTCGATTTTTAATTCGTGCGCGGCCACATCCATCAGCCGCTCGATGACGAACACACCGTGCTGCCGTCCGGCGCCGCGGTACGGCGTGACAATCGGCTTGGTGGTAAAGACCGCGGTGAACGTGGAGTCGTAGCTCGGGATCACGTAGGGTCCGAGTAAGGTGCATTGGCTGTTGATCGGCACGGTCAGGCCGTAAGGATTGTAGGCGCCGGTGTCATGCAAGAACACGTCCTTGACGCCGAGGATGCGGCCATCGGCATCGAGCGCGATCTCGGCGTCGTGGGTCTGGCCGCGTTCATGCGTCGTAGCGAAGAAATGTTCGAGCCGGTCTTCGATCCATTTGATTGGACGGTTGTGCCGCCTGGCAGCCCACGGAATCACCACCTCTTCCGGATAGAACAGCATGATCTTCGGCCCGAAGCCGCCGCCGACGAACGGCGCGATCACCCGCACCTGCCGCTCGCTTAAGCCCAGCATGCCGGCAAGTCCGTTGCGCAGGAATACCGGCGCCTGAGTGGTATCCCAGATGGTGAGTTGATTGGCGCGCGCGTCCCAATTGGCGACAATGCCGCGCGTCTCGATCGGCTGCGAGGCGCCGTGGTCGTAAAGGAAGCGGCGCGCGATGACATGCTTGGCGCGCGAACGCGCCGCCGCATAATCGCCGCGGCTTTGCCTGACCCGGGCGGCGATATTGCCGCGCACGTCGTCATGCACGCGCGCGTCGCCGGTTAGTGCTTTTTCCAGATCGACAACCGCCGGCAGCGGATCGAGTTCGACGGCGATGTCGTTGAGCGCATCCTCGGCGAGATAACGGCTTTGCGCCAGCACTACGGCCAGCGGCTCGCCGACATGGCGCACCTTGTGTTTCGCCAGCGGCACCTGGGTGCGCTGGTTGAATGTGATGCCCTCGATCGGCGGCGGCGGCACCAAGAGCGGACCGGGCGCCCAGTAAGCGCCGAGGTCTTCGGCGGTATAGACCGCGACCACGCCATCCCGCGCGCGCGCCGCGGCCACGTCGATCGAGCGGATACGGGCGTGCGCCACGTTGCTGCGCAAAAACGCTGCGTACAGCATTCCGGGCAGTTCAACGTCGTCGACGAACAGCGCCTGGCCGCAAAGCAGCCGCGGATCCTCGTTGCGGCGGATCGGAGCGCCGAAATTCCGGGTTGCCACGTTCACTTCCGCATCCGCTCGGCGGCAAGCTTGACCGCCTCGACGATGTGCTGATAGCCGGTGCAGCGGCACAAATTGCCGGACAGCGCTTCGCGGATCTGCGCTTCATCCGGATTTGGCGTCTCCTCCAGAAACACTTTCATGGTCATCAGAATACCCGGCGTGCAATAGCCGCACTGCAAGCCGTGGCAGTCGCGCATCGCCTGTTGCAACGGATGCAGATGATCGCGGTCGACGGCTAGCCCTTCGACCGTCTCAATGCGGTGCCCGTCGGTCTGCGCAGCAAACATCAGGCAGGAACGAACCGGCGCGCCGTCGAAAATGACGGTGCAGGCGCCGCACACGCCATGCTCGCAACCGACATGGGTGCCGGCAAGCAAAAGGTCGTGACGCAGAAAATCGCTCAGCAGCAGCCGGTCTTCCACCTGCCGCTCATATTTCGTGCCGTTCACTGTGACGGTGATCGGGTGCATCTCGTTGCTCACGCCGAACCTCGCGCCCGTTCGCCGGCCTTGGTGAGAGCACGCATTGTCAGCACGCCGGCGAGATGGCGCTGGAATTCCTTGCTGGCATGGATACTGCCGCCGGGATCGATTTCGCTCTGCACCAGCTTGGCTGCCTCGGCGATTTCGTTCTTGCCGATTGCTCGGCCCGCAAGCGATCGAGCGGCCTGCGTGGCGAACACCGGTCCGTCGCCGGCGTTGCACAGGCCGATGCGGGCTTCGGCGCAGCGTCCATGGTCGTCAAGCCGCACCGTGCAGGCGACGCCGATGATGGCAAAATCGCCGCGCCGGCGCGACATCTCCATGAAGCAGGCGCCGGAGCGCGGTGGCGCTTTCGGCAATTCCACCTCCATCAGCATCTCGTCCGGCTCGAGCGCGGTGGTCAGCGCGCCGACAAAAAAGTCCGCCGCGTCGATCCATCGCTCACCCTTCGCCGACTGCGCACGCAACCTGCCGCCGAGCGTGAGCACGATGGCCGGCATTTCCGACGCCGGATCGGCGTGCGCCAGATTGCCGCCGATCGTGCCGCGGTTGCGGATTTGCGGATGCGCAATATGCGGCAGCGCTTCGGCAATGAGCGGCAGATGCTGGGCAGTCGCAGGATCGCGTTCGAGGTTGCGGTAACGCGTCAGCGCCCCGACGCGTAGCCGCTCGCCTGCCCCGTTATTCACCCCGGCAAGCTCATTCAGCGGGTTAATGTCGATCAGGATCGCCGGCTGGGTAAGCCGGAAATTCATTGTTGGAACAAGACTTTGACCGCCAGCCAGAAAACGCGCTTCGTCACCGTGCTCGGCCTTCAATTGTAGGGCTTGCTCGACGGTTCGGGCGGGGACGTACCGGAAAGGCGCTGGTTTCATACTGCGGTTTACCCGAGGACAACGGTAACTATGGAGACCATCGCGACGAGGGTCAAAACGGCTCCCGCCGCCGAAAAACACTTTATAATTGAAATAATTGGCCCTGCCCAATATTCTCTCAGGGTTGAACAAAGGTTGGGCGCGGAAACCGTGTGTAGGTCTGTCAGTATTTTCCGATGGACCAACACGCGGCGAGGCGACCGGGCCCGACGGAGCAAAGCGTGGCACGCGCGTCTTCGCCGCCGACCTCGACCCAAACTGCCGCGCGCATGACGTCGCAGCCCGCGACCGGCGCTTCCCGCGCCGCGAACGCGTCAGCTCTCACTGTCGATGCGCGCGGCGTTTCGCTGACCTTCCAGACACGCGACGGCGCGGTCGAAGCGCTCGCCAACGTCAACCTGCAGATCAGCGACGGCGACTTTGTCTCGTTCATCGGACCGTCCGGCTGCGGCAAAACCACGCTGATGCGGGTGATTGCCGACCTCGAACGACCGACCGCTGGCACCATTCTGGTCAACGGCGTTACCGCCGAGGAAGCGCGGCTCAAGCGTCAATACGGTTATATCTTCCAGGCGCCGGCGCTTTATCCATGGCGCACCATCGAGCGCAACGTGATGCTGCCGCTCGAAATCATGGGTTATCCCGCCAACGAGCGGCGCGAGCGCATGCAGCGTTATCTGAAGCTGGTGAATCTTTCCGGTTTCGAGCGCAAATTTCCCTGGCAGCTTTCCGGCGGCATGCAGCAGCGCGCCTCGATCGCGCGTGCGCTGTCGTTTGATCCGGCGCTGCTGTTGATGGATGAGCCGTTCGGCGCACTCGACGAGATCGTGCGCGATCATCTCAATGAACAGCTGCTGCGGCTGTGGGATCAAACCGGCAAAACCGTCGTATTCGTCACCCACTCGATTCCGGAAGCGGTGTTCCTTTCCACCAAGATCGTGGTGATGTCGCCGCGGCCGGGCCGCATCATCGACGTCATCCCCTGCGACTTCCCGCGCGACCGCACGCTGGAAATCCGCGAGACCCAGGAATTCATCAAAATCGCACAGCGGGTTCGTTCCGGTCTACGTTCGGGCCATTCGTATGACGAGTAGCGCCATTGCCTTGCCGCGGGTGAGTTCGCGGCCCACCGCTTGGCTGAGCCAACACACGCCGATCCTTGCCGTCGTCGCCGTGCTGTTCGTGCTCTGGTACCTCGCCGCTTTCTTCATGAACGCGCCGCTGGTGCGCGACGCCTTCGAGCGCAACGAGGTCAAATACACTTTCAGCGAACTGGTGGCCGGCACGATGGAGGCGCAGCGGCCGGTCGTGCCGGCGCCGCATCAGGTGGCGGCTGAGCTTTACGATTCGATCTTCGGCTATCCGCTCGATTCGCGCCGCAACCTCGCCTATCACGCCTGGGTCACGCTCTCCGCCACCGTGGTCGGCTTCGCCATTGGCGCCATCTTCGGCATCGTGCTCGCCATTTTGATCGTGCATTTGCGCACGCTTGAGAAGAGCCTGCTGCCCTGGATCATTTGCTCGCAGATGGTGCCGATCCTGGCGATCGCTCCCATCATCATCGTCGTGTTCGGCGCGATCGGCATTCGCGGGCTGTTCCCGAAATCGATCATCTCTGCATATCTGTGCTTTTTCCCGGTCACCATCGGCATGGTGAAGGGCCTGACCTCGCCCGACCCGATCCAGCTCGATCTGATGCGGACCTGGTCGGCCAACAAACTGCAAGTGCTGTGGAAGCTGCGTTGGCCGGCGTCGATTCCGTTCCTGTTCGCGAGCCTGAAAGTCTCGGTCACGATTTCGCTGGTCGGCGCGATCGTCGCCGAACTGCCGACCGGCGCGCAGGCCGGCATCGGCGCACGGCTGTTGACCGGCTCGTATTACGGCCAGACGGTGCAAATCTGGGCGGCGCTGGTCTGCGCCGCGGTAATCGCGACCGTCCTGATCGCGATCATCGACCTGATTGCCAAATGGACCGCTCGCCGTATGGGAGCGACGCCGTGAGTGCGCGTTTGCAGACCATCGGCTTCTGGGTGGCCGCGGCCGGGCTGTTGGCGGCATTGGCATTGCCACTATCGAGCGATGCCGCAAGCGCGGTCACCGCCCGCTCCGGCCTGCTCCTCGCCTTGATTGCCGCTGCGGCGGCATTCGCTTTGGCCTCATGGCGGACGCCGGTTTCAGCTCTGTTCGGACTCGTTGGAACCGCGCTGGGTTGCGGCGTGACCGTCATACTGCTCCAGGATCCGGCGATCGCCGGCTATGCGAGCTGGGGCTACTGGCTGATGGTGCTTGCCACTTGGCTCGGCGCTATTCTCACCTCGACGCGGCTCGCGGGCCTGAGCGCCGCCGATCAGATCATGCGCTGGCTGCGCGACCTGT
>JASHSY010000224.1 GCA_030040825.1 Xanthobacteraceae bacterium | reverse complement strand
GCCGGCAATCTGTCGCTCGGACGCCAGCGCATTCTGGAAGTGGCGCGCGCGCTCGCCGCCGATCCGGCGCTGATCATCCTCGACGAACCGGCGGCTGGCCTCAGTCGCATGGAGAAAAACGCGCTGGTCGATCTGCTGCGCTCACTACGTAACGAGGGCGTCACCGTCCTCTTGGTGGAACATGACGTGGAATTTGTCATGGGTCTGGTCGATCGGATCGTGGTGATGGATTTCGGCTCCAAGCTCGTCGAAGGCACGCCGACGGCGGTCCGCGCCGATCCGCGCGTACAGGAAGCCTATCTCGGCAGTGTCGCATGAGGCCGCTCCTGGAAATAAGGGATTTCCATGTCGCCTATGGCAAGGTCGAGGCGGTGCGCGGCATCGGCCTCACCATGCAGCAAGGCCAGATCGTTACCGTGATCGGGCCGAACGGCGCCGGCAAAACCACGTTACTCGCGGCCGCCGCGGGGCTGCTGCGTTCACGCGGTCAGGTGATCTATGATGGTGTCGATCTCGAACGGGTCGATGTCGAGGAGCGCGTCGAGCGTGGCTTCTGCCTGGTGCCCGAGCGGCGCGAGTTGTTCGGCGATATGGCGGTCGCTGACAATCTTCTGCTCGGCGCTTACGTGCGGCGCCGCAATGAGTCGGATGTGAAACAGACTTTACAGCAAGTATTCGCCCGCTTTCCGCGCCTTGCCGAACGACAAAAACAAAAGGCGCAAACGCTATCCGGCGGCGAACGGCAGATGCTGGCGCTTGGGCGCGCCTTGATGGCAAAGCCACGGCTTTTAATGCTCGACGAGCCGAGCCTCGGTCTGGCGCCGATCATGGTCCGCGAGATTTTCCGCATCGTGGCTTCGCTGCGCGAGCTTGGCGTATCGATCCTGCTGGTCGAGCAGAATGCGCGCGCCGCGCTTGAGACCTCCGATTACGGCTACGTGCTGGAAATGGGCGAATTCACCCACCAGGGTGCGTCCGCAGAGCTCGCCCACGATGCGCGGGTGGTCACGACCTACCTCGGCGGAACCGCCTGATGGCGGCGCGCGGCTTTGACGACGTCGTGCTGGCGGCGCCGGTCACGGTTCCTTACGTGCGTTTTTCGACGCGCGGTGCGCATTGGTTTCTCGGCCGCGCGGTCGCCCAACTTGTTGCCGCGGCAAAAATTCCAAAACAGCGCATCGACGGATTGGCGGTGGCGAGCTTCACGCTGGCGCCCGATACCGCCGTCGGCCTGACGCAACACCTCGGATTGACGTTGCGCTGGCTCGACCATGTGCCAATGGGCGGCGCTTCGGGCATTGTGTCGATCCGCCGCGCCGCCCGCGCAGTCCAAAACGGCGACGCCGAAATCGTCGCCTGCGTCGGCGGCGACACCAATCACACCGATAGTTTTCGCCGCAACACTGCAAGCTTCAGCCAATTCGCCCAGGATGCCGTCTATCCTTACGGCTCGGGCGGCCCGAACACGAGTTTCGCACTGTTGACCGCCTATTACATGCGCGCGCACGGCGCAACCCGCGAGGATTTCGGCAAATTGTGCGTCGCGCAACGTGACAATGCGCTGAAAAACCCGCTCGCGTTGTTCAAGAAGCCACTGACACTCGCCGACTATCTCAATGCCCGGCTGGTTGCCGATCCGCTGCGGCTGTTCGACTGCGTGATGCCATGTGCCGGCGCGGAAGGATTTCTGGTGATGCGGCGCGGGATGGCGGAGCAACTCGGACTGCCGTTCGCGCGGCTCCTTGGCGCGGTCGAGCGGCACAACGCTTTTCCCGACGATCCGATCCAGGATCGCGGAGGCTGGTCGCTGGACCGCGATGCGCTTTACGCCCAGGCCGGCGTCGGCCCGGACGATATCGATTTCCTCGAGACCTACGACGACTATCCGGTTATCAACGTCCTGCAATTCGAAGGTCTCGGCTTCTGCCCGGCGGGTGGCGGCGCCGATTTCATCCGCGCCTATACCTTCGAGGTTGCCGGCAGTTTCCCGTTCAATACCTCAGGCGGACAATTGTCGGTCGGCCAGGCCGGCGCTGCGGGCGGACATCTCGGCATCGTCGAGGCCATTCGCCAGCTTACCGGACAAACTCTTGGCGCGCGCGTGCCCAATGCCAGACACGGGCTGGTCTCGGGGTTCGGCATCATCAACTACGATCGCGGAATTTGCAGCGGTGCCGCTGTGCTGGCCGCCACCTGATTTATAATGTCTTCCCGGGGGAAAGCAGTGTCCCAAGTCGCCAAGCGGCCAAAGCGGAAAAATCCGGTCGAGCGGACGCGTCAACCGACGCTGCCGCCGCCAACACGGAGCCGGGTGGCGCTCGGGCTTACCGCTGCGGCCGCCCGCGGGCGGCTTCAACTGCAAGTCTGCGTCGATTGCGGCACGGTGCAATATCCGCCACGCGAAGTCTGCCGCGCCTGCCTTTCGCAGCGGCTGGTCTGGCGGCGGCAGGACGGCGCCGGCGAACTGATCAGCGAGACGACGCTGCACGCCGCCCAGGAACTTTACTTCCGTGAACGGCTACCCTGGCGGATCGGCAATGTCCGGCTCGATTCCGAAGTAAATGTCATGGCGTATGTGCACGATGCCGTCGGCGCACCACCCTGCCGGGTGCGGATCGAGGCCGCGCTCGACCGCGCCGGCCAGGCTGCGCTGATAGCGATGCCCCAAACAGGGAGGCCTGCGTTGTTGGACGACCCCAAACTGCGCGAAATGACTTGCGATCCACGCGCACGCAAAATCCTGGTCTCCGACGGCAAGTCAGCCGTCGGACAAGCGATCGTGCGCGCGTTAGCCGCCGCAGGCGCCGATCTGATCTGGATCGGCGTGGCCGAGCCGTGGAAGCAGGCAGCAGGTTTCGACGGCTTGCGTGAGCTGCCGCAGGCGAAAGTCGTTGCGCTCGACGTCACCGACAGCCATTCAGTGCGCGAGCTGGCCGGTGAGATCGGCGGCAAGGTCGATATCGTCGTCAATACCAACGACTGCCATCGCGCTTTCTCGCTGGCGGCGCGACGCGGCGTCGAGACCGCGCAACTGGAAATGGACATCAATTACTTTGGCCTTCTGCGGCTGGCGCAGGAATTCGCGCCGGCGCTGAAAGCGCGCGCCGCCGACGGCACGACCAACGCCATCGCCTGGGTCAATGTGCTGTCGATCTTCGCGCTCGCCAACTATCCGCCGCATGGCACTTATTCGGCCTCAAAGGCCGCGGCCTTTTCACTCTCGCAAAACCTGCGCGCCGAACTGCGGCCCGCCGGCGTGCGCGTCATCAATCTGTTTCCCGGCCCGGTCGACGACGAATGGGATCAGCTTGAAATGCCGCCGAAGCTTTCGCCCGCCACGCTGGCTGCCGCCTTGGTCGACGCGCTCAAAGGGGGGGTGGAGGACGTTTATCCGGGCGACGTGGCGCAGGACTGGGTCGCGCGGAATCTGGAAAACCCGAAGGCGCTCGAGCGCGAACTCGGCGAAACCCTCCGATGAAGGCGGCGAAAAAGAAATCCACGCGCAAGAAAAGCACGGCGAAAGCGAAGGTGCGTGCGCCTGCACGGCGCGAGCGTGCCAACTTGAGCGACATGCTGATATCCGGCGGCGCTCATCTCGTCGATCTGACCCAGACGCTTTCGCCCGACTTTCCAACAATCGTGCTGCCGCCCGAATTCGGCCAATGCCGCCCGTTCCGCATGGAGGAAGTGTCGCGCTACGACGAGCGCGGACCTGGCTGGTATTGGAACAACGTCAGTTTCGGCGAGCACAGCGGGACGCATTTCGATGCGCCGATCCACTGGATCTCCGGACGCGACCTGCCGAACAATTCGGTCGACACGCTGCCCCTCGCGCATTTCATCGCTCCGGCCTGCGTGATCGATTGCAGCGCGCAGGCGAAGGCCGATTCGGATTTCCTGTTGACCGCAGCTCACGTCAAGCAGTGGGAGCAACGGCACGGCCGCATTCCCGTAGGCGCTTGGGTGCTGATGCGCACCGACTGGTCGAAGCGAAAGGACCCCGTCACCTACCAAAATCTCGACGACACCGGCCAGCACACGCCAGGCCCCGACCCCGATTGCGTCCGCTTCCTGGCCAATGAGCGCGATGTGCTTGGTTTCGGCACCGAAACCATCGGCACCGATGCCGGCCAGGCGGCGCATTTTACGCCCCCCTACCCGTGTCATTATTACATGCACGGCGCCGGCAAATACGGGTTGCAATGCCTGTGCAATCTCGATCTGTTGCCGGCGACCGGCGCGTTCATCGTTGCGGCGCCGCTGAAAATCTTGCAGGGCAGCGGCAGCCCCTTAAGAGCTTTTGCTATCGTGCCGGCAAAGTAAAAGAAGGCTCCCAGGGAGGCGCGTGAATGAACGTCTACGATCTGAAGGATCGGGTCGCCATTGTCACCGGCGGCGCGCAGGGCATCGGGCTTGCAGTAGCAAACCGCATTCTCGCCTCCGGCGGCAAGGTCTGCATTTGGGACCGCGACAAGGCGCTCCTCGACAAGACGGTCAAGCACCTCGGCAAGCCTCATACCGTGCACGGCTTGCCGGTGGATATTGCCGATCTCGCGGCGGTCGAAACCGCGACCAAATCCACGCTCGGACATTTCGGCAAAATCGACATTCTGATCAACAACGCCGCGATCGTCGGACCGAACGCCAACACCTGGGAATATCCACCTGATGCTTTTAGAGACGTCGTCAATGTCGGATTGATCGGCACATTTTATTGCTGCCGTGCGGTGGTGCCGCACATGATCGCTGCCAATTACGGCCGCATCGTCAACATCGCTTCCGTCGCCGGCAAGGAAGGCAATCCGAAAGCGCCGGCCTATAGCGCGATGAAAGCGGCGGTGATTG
>JASHSY010000223.1 GCA_030040825.1 Xanthobacteraceae bacterium | reverse complement strand
CTATGCGCCGGGATTCATCTTTACCACCGCGCTGCCGCCGTCCGTCTGCGCCGCGGCGACCGCCGCCATCCGCCATTTAAAGACATCGCAATGGGAGCGCGATCGGCACCAGGACCGCGCCGCACGCACCAAGGCGGTGCTCGGCGCTGCTGCGTTGCCGGTGATGGCGAGCCCGACCCATATCGTTCCGGTATTCGTCGGCGATCCCGAACGCTGTAAGGCAGCAAGCGACCTACTGCTCGCCGAGCACGGCATCTATATTCAGCCGATCAACTATCCGACCGTGCCGAAGGGCTCAGAGCGGCTGCGGATCACGCCCAGTCCCTATCATGACGACGGGTTGATCGATGCGCTGGCCGAAGCGCTGGTCGACGTCTGGCAGAAGCTCGGACTGCCGCTCAAGGAACGTGCGCTCGCGGCGGAGTAGTCTGCCGCCAAACCAGCGATCACCGCCGATCAATGCCGGCCGCCGCCGCGTAGCACGATGCGCATTAAATCGGCCGCGTTCTTCGCATTGAGCTTTTCCATGATGCGCGCGCGGTGTACTTCGACCGTTCGCGGCGAGATGCCGAGTTCGCGCCCTGCCTCCTTGTTGGAGGCACCGCGCGCGATCCGCTCCAGTACATCGCGTTCCCGAGGGGTGAGCCGCTCACGGCCGGGAAATTTGCGCGCCAGAATGCTGTCGTCCCGATTGAGGTTTGCCCAGGTATCGATAGCGCCGCGCACTCGCGCGACGACATTGGTCGGGTCGAACGGCTTTTCAATGAAGTCGAGCGCGCCACTGCGGATGGCGTCGATTGCGGTTGGGATATCGCCGCGCCCGGAAATGACCAGTATCGGCGCCGGATAATGTTGTGCATCCAGCCGTCGCAGCACGTCAAGGCCGGAACAGGCAGGTAGGTGCACGTCAATCAGGACGCAGCCCGGGATTCGCACTCGCGCCGCCGAGAGGAATGATTCACCTTCGACGAAACTGGTAACTAAAAAACCTTCGCCGCTCAGCACAATGTCCAGCGCGGCCCGCACCGATGGATCGTCATCGACAATGAAAACTTCATTCATCGCGGCCCCACATCGCGATTCGCCGATTAACATAACATCGCTTGCGCGTTCCCTGAGGTAACCGGCGGCGGTGGCCTAAAAAAGCAAACTAACCATCGCGTCACGGAGAAGACAAAGCGGGATCGCCGCTCATGGACATCCCGGGCAAACTATGGTGATTTAATAGAAATCGGGCGCCAGCCGTCCCAATAAAACGCCGTCAAATCGATCCGGGAAACGCCATGCTGCAAGGCTGGGTCGTTATTGTCATCGCGCTCGCTTACATCGGGTTTTTGTTCCTGGTGGCGAGCTACGGCGACCGCCGGCATGAATGGGTGCGCGGCGGCCACGCCCGGCTGCTGATCTATCCGCTTTCGCTTGCGATTTACTGCACCTCGTGGACCTTTTTCGGTTCCGTTGGAGTGGCGGCGCGCACCGGCTTCGATTTCCTCTCCATTTATATCGGACCGGTGCTGATGGTCGGGCTGGCCTATCCGCTCATCATCCGGATCGTCCGGTTGGCCAAAGGCCAGAACATCACCTCGATCGCCGATTTCATCGCAGCCCGTTATGGCAAGAGCCAGGCAGTTGCCGCGACGGTGGCGCTGATCGCCATCGTCGGAATGATTCCTTACATCGCGTTGCAGCTCAAAGCGGTGTCGGCGTCGGTCGGCACCATTCTTTCGTCCGCCGCCGCGACTCATGTGTCAGCGCAGCCGCTGCTTGGCGATATCGCGTTGTTTGTCGCTTTGCTGATGGCGGCCTTTGCGGTCCTGTTCGGGACCCGCCACATTGACGCCACCGAGCATCAGAACGGATTGATTCTCGCCATCGCCGCCGAGTCGATCGTCAAGCTGGTGGCGTTTCTCGCCGTCGGCATCTTTGTCACATTCGTGATGTTTCGCGGGCCGCTGCCGCTGTTTGCCGACGCGCTCAAAGAGCCGCGCACCGCGGCAGTGCTGACCAGGATACCATCGTTCACCAGCTTCTTCGCCACCACCGTACTGTCGCTGTTTGCGATTGTGCTGTTGCCGCGGCAGTTCCACGTTGCGGTAGTTGAGAACCACAGCGAGGCCGAAATCCGCCGCGCGTCCTGGCTTTTTCCGATTTACTTGGTGCTGATCAACCTATTCGTAATGCCGATCGCTCTTGCCGGTCTGCTCACCTTCCCGACCGGCCGCACCGACGTCGACATGTTCGTGCTGGCGTTGCCGTTGCGGGCAAACTCGGAGCTATTCACGCTGATCGCTTTCGTTGGCGGTCTGTCCGCGGCGACCGCGATGGTCATTGTTGAGTCGGTGGCCTTGGCGATCATGGTGTCAAACGACATCGTCATGCCATTCATTCTCAAACGGCGCGCGGCCAGCGCCGGCCAGCCGCGCGACGCCGGCGCGCAACTCCTTACTGTGCGCCGCATCGCCATTTTCGCGATCCTTTTCCTGGCGTATATCTATTACCGCTCGGCCGGACCGGCGCAGCTTGCTTCGATCGGGCTCCTTTCATTCGCCGCTGTTGTGCAGCTTACGCCGGCATTTTTCGGCGGGCTGATCTGGCGGCGCGGCACGGCGATCGGCGCTATCGCCGGCATGACCGCCGGTATCCTGGTCTGGGCCTATACGCTTTTGCTGCCAAGCATCTCCGATGCCGGCATCGTTGGCGCCCATATCCTCAGTGCTGGACCGTTCGGAATCGCCTGGCTGCGGCCCCAGGCGTTGTTCGGGCTCGATCTTCCCCCGCTGGTGCACGGCGTCGTGCTCAGTCTCGTCGCCAACGTCGTCCTCTACCTCGGCTGCTCGTTCGCCTTCCGGCCGAGCGCGATCGAGCGCGTGCAGGCGGATCTGTTCGTTCCGGCCTCGCTGGCGCCGATGACGCCAAGCTTTCGACTGCGGCGTGCCTCGGTGACGGTCGAAGAACTAACCTCGACGGTCGCGCGTTATCTCGGCGAGGAGCGCACGCGCGATTCGTTTCGCAGCTTCGCCGCCTCGCGCCGCGTCAGTTTCGAACCGCAGGCCGAGGCTGATTTCCAGCTGTTGCAATACGGCGAGTATCTGCTTGCCTCGGCGATCGGCGCCGCGTCTTCCCGGCTGGTGCTGTCGCTGTTGCTGCGCAAACGCGCAGTGTCCACCAAAGCTGCGCTTAAACTTCTCGACGATGCGAGTGCGGCCATCCATTATAACCGCGAAATTTTGCAAACCGCCCTCGATCATGTGCGCCAGGGCATCGCCGTGTTCGACAAGGATTTGGCGCTGGTCTGCTGGAACCGGCAGTTCGGTGAAATTTTTGACTTGCCGCATGCCCTGACGCGCGTCGGCATCGCGCTCGATGAAATTCTCCGCCACATCGCCGGGCGTGGCGCTTTGGAAACCCCGGACCTCGACGCTGAAGTCGCCCAACGCATCGCCCGCTATACCTCGGAGGCCGAGCCTTTCCTCGAACGTTTCGCCGAACGCGAGCTGGTGATTGAAGTGCGCGCCGACCGCATGCCCGACGGCGGCCTGGTCACGACATTCACCGACATTACGCCAAGCGTGAAAGCGGCCGAGGCGCTTGAGCGCGCCAACGCGACACTGGAGCGCCGCGTGCGGGAGCGAACCGGCGAGCTGACGCGGCTCAATGCCGAGCTTGGCCGCGCCAAGGCGGAAGCAGATGAGGCCAACGTATCAAAGACGCGCTTTATTGCCGCCGCCAGCCACGACATTTTGCAACCGCTCAACGCCGCACGGCTTTACGTCACCAGTCTGATCGAGCGCCAGCGAGCGGGCGAGGATGCCGCTCTGGTGCAGAATGTCGACGCTTCGCTCGAAGCGGTGGAAGAGATCTTTGCTGCCCTGTTGGACATTTCGCGGCTCGACACCGGCGCAATGCCGCCCGAAATTACCGATTTCCGCATCGATGAATTGCTGCAGCGCCTGGAGGTGGAATTTGCGCCGCTGGCGCGCGAGAAGGGGCTGACGCTCAAATTTATTCCATCCTCCCTGGCGGTGCGGTCGGACCGCCGCTTACTGCGGCGCCTTTTGCAGAATCTCGTATCTAACGCCATCAAATACACGCCTGCCGGCGGCGTGCTGGTTGGCTGCCGGCGACGCGGGATGCGGTTGCGTATCGATGTCTGCGATACCGGCATTGGCATCCCGCAGAGCAAGCGCCGCGCCGTATTCAAGGAATTCCATCGCCTTGACCAAGGGGCCCGCGTCGCGCGCGGCGTTGGCCTCGGCCTATCGATCGTCGAACGCATCGCCCGCGTGCTCGATTGCGAGGTGACGCTCAAATCGAATGTCGGCCGCGGCTCGCGGTTCTCGGTCGAAGTGCAGCGCGGGAGCGCTCTCGCGGTGTCGCCATTGGTGCAGCCGATGCCACGACGGGTCGCCGGGCAACTCGCCGGCGCGGTAGCGCTGTGCATCGACAACGACCGCAGCATCCTCGATGGCATGCAGACTTTGCTCGCTGGTTGGGGCTGTCGGGTACTCAAGGCCGCCGACCTGGCTGAGGCGCTGGCGGCGATCGAAAGCAGCGGGCTTAATCCGGATGGTCTTCTGGTCGACTACCACCTCGACGGTGGCAACGGTATTGTCGCGATCGCCGAACTGCGCCGCCGACACGGCCGTGACCTGCCGGCAATTTTGGTGACCGCCGACCGCTCCGTGCATGTGCGTGAGGAAGCGCGCATTGCCGGCGTGCACGTTCTCAACAAGCCGGTGAAGCCTGCCTCGCTGCGCGCATTGATGACGCAGTGGCGCGCGCACCGCGTCGCGGCGGAATAAATCGTGGATTAGCCTTCCCGCGCCAACACTTGCGTCCACTGGCCGGCTTCGATTTTGCCGGCCGCGATCACCGCTTGCGTGCGGCTCTCCACGCCGAGTTTCTGAAGAATGGCGGAAACGTGCGCCTTCACGGTCGCTTCCGACACCCCGAGCTCGTAGGCAATCTGTTTGTTCAGCAGGCCGCCCGAAAGCATCATCAATACGCGCACTTGTTGCGGTGTCAGCGTCGAAAGCCGGGCAATCAGCGCGGCGGTTTCGGCGTCGGATTGACGGGTGAGATCGACATCGGGCGGCGTCCACACCTCGCCTTGCAACACGCGCGCGACCGCCGCCCGCATGGCTTCAGTGCCGAGCGTCTTCGGAATGAACCCCGCCGCACCGAATTCCATGCAGCGACGGATCACCGTCGGATCGTCATTGGCGGACACCACGATGATCGGCAGGCTTGGATATTGTGCGCGTAAATACATCAGTCCGGAAAAGCCGCGCACACCGGGCATGGAAAGGTCCAGCAGGATCAGATCGACCTCGCCGCCGCCGCGTTCGAGCACTTCGCTCATCTCCTCGAAGCTGCCGGCCTCGGCAACGTCGGCGCTGCCGAACAGTCCGCTCACCGCCTCGCGCAGCGCGCCGCGAAATAGCGGATGATCGTCGGCGATCAGAAGATGATGGGAATGTGCCTCGCTCAACGGGATGACCTAAAAGTCGATCGATCGCGCGGGCAAATGGCGGCCACGCAGCTCATGTTACTTCGGGTCGGCGGACGCCGTCCACCGGTTCCCTGCCGTCACTTGGTGACCCCGGCGGCCGTCAGCACAATGCCGATGGCGGAAAATGTGACCAACGTGAGAGCGGGGCTGAATTTGAAGCGCAGCACGGCGAGCGCAGCGGCGATAAATAGCGCCAGCGCCCAGAGATCAAAGCTTGCTCCGTGCGGCAGATCGAACGCCAGCCCGGCATAATTGACCTGGTCAATGCTGCGGAACATCGTGCGGATCGCGAACCACGCCGTAAGGTTGGCCAGCATGCCGACGGCGGCAGCGGTGACGCTATACAGCGTACTGTTGAGCAGCGCGCTGCTGCGCAGGCCATCGATGAACGGCGCCGCCACCATGATGAATAAAAAACAAGGCGTGAACGTCATCCATGTCGCCAATAATCCGCCAAGCCCGCCGGCCACCAGCGGCGGCAGCGCCCCCGGATCGCGGTAGGCCGTGATGAAGCCGAGAAATTGCGTGACGATCATGATGGTGCCCGGCACCATCTCGCCCATGGCGATGCCTTCCTGCATTTCCGTAGGCGACACCCAATGGTATGCATCCACGACCTGTTGCGTCGCGTAGGAAAGGACGGCGCCGTCGCCGCCGACCGCCATCACCGACACTTTGCCGAATACAAACGCGATCTGCGTGTAGATATTTTGTGTTCCTAATATCGCGGCGAGTGCGATCAACGGTGTAAGCCAAACGGCCAGCCAGATACCCAGCGTGCGGACGGCGCTGATTATGGTCGGGCGCGCCTCGGTGGTTAGTGTCGCCTTGGTATCGGCGGCAAGCTCGCGCATGCTCGAGGGAAAGTCGGCCAGTTCCGCGGCGGCGCCGATCAAAGCGGCGCCGAGCACGATGACCAGGAATGGAATTTTGACAAAAGCGGCGGCGAAAGCCAGCGCGGCAACGCCGAGCATCAGTTTGCTGAGCAGCACACTTTGGGCAAAGCGGACGATCGCCTGGATCATCACCGCGAGGATTGCCGGCTTGACTCCGATAAATACTGCTTGACCGATCTGCGAGCTGGCGCCGGTGACGTAGGCAGCCGACAGCGCGGCCATGCACAGCGCGCCGGGCACAATGAAGAGTAGACCGGCGATGATGCCGCCGACTGTGCGGTGTGCCAGCCATCCGACATAAGCGGCGAGCTGCTGCGTTTCCGGCCCCGGCAGCGCGATGCAATAACTGAGCGCATGATAGAAGCGCTGTTCCGTGATCCATTGTTTTTTCTCGACCAGCAACCGGTGCATGGTCGCGATTTGCAAGGCCGGCCCACCGATGCCGGCGGCGGAGACATGCGCCCAGATGCGTAGCGTTTCGCCGATGCCGCCGATGCCGGTCGCTGCTATCGGGTCGCTGCTACGGGTACGCGCATCCATCACCGGCATCCATGAGGCGATCAACAACGATTGAAATTGGCGTCGCTCAGCAGGATGACCGAGCTGCCCCCC
>JASHSY010000222.1 GCA_030040825.1 Xanthobacteraceae bacterium | reverse complement strand
TGCTTGCGCTTGCGTTTGCGTTGGCTGCGTTCGCCATATCCGCCGGATCGGTTTCGGCCCAACCTGCTGCAACGCCACCCTACGGCCCGCCGATCACCCTCGACGACGCCAAGCGCGCCATGGCGGCGGCCGAACTCGAAGCGGCCAAGAATTCCTGGCAGGTGGCCATCACCATTCTCGACAGCGGCGGCAATCTGGTGATGTTTCAGAAGTTCGACAATACCCAACTGCAATCGATCGGCGCCTCGCAAGGCAAAGCGCGTACCGCGCTGTTCTTCAAGCGGCCGAGCAAGGCCCTGGATGACGCTATTGCTGCCGGCGGCGCCGGCATGCGGCTGTTGGCGGTCAAGGACATCACGCCGCTGGAGGGCGGGTTGCCGATCCTGGTCGACGGCAAGATCGTCGGTGCGATCGGCGTATCCGGCGCGCTGTCGTCACAGGACGTCCAGGTCGCCAAGGCCGGCGCCGACGCGCTGGCGAAATAATCCGACTATGGAACGGTCAAGCCGAGCGACGTGAGATAGCCGGCATTAATGCGGCCATTTTCGAACCGGACTGCTTCCAGATAGGCGTCAAGGATCGCCCTCGAGCGCTCGCGCGGCGGGAGCATGTCCGGCGTGAGTGACGCTGGCGCGACGCTACCGGCTTTGGCGATCAACTCCCAACCCGGCGGTGAACTGATCGAGACAACCGCAGTTGTTGTGTCGAGGCTTTTGTATGGCCAAAAACACCAGCCGATGCCAAAGCGGTCATGCAAGCGGCGAAAGCTTTCGTTCCAAGCGTCGTCCATTTCGCCGGTTTCGCCGATCAGCAACGGCACGTTCCAGCGATTGCTGAAATTCAGATAACTTTGCACCGCGTCGCGCGTCGGGTTGGCCCAGAACTTGTGATAGGTGTAAACGGCGTTGGCATCGAACGGACGGCCGAACACTGCGAAATTCGTGCTCCATTGAGCGCCGGCAAGCAACACCAGATGGTTGGGGTCGACGCCGCGGATGGCGCCGACGATCTCGCGGTAGAACGGCTCCAACTGTGGATTGAGATAATCCTCATCGCTATAGGGCGAAATCGGCTCGTTCAAAAGGTCATAGCCAAGGATCGCCGGCTCGTCGCGAAAATGCATGGCCAGGGCGCGCCACAGCTCGATGGTCAGCCGGCGATAGCGCGGCACGTAGAATGTCAGCGGAAAACCCGGGCCGTCATCGTGATTGACGCCGGTCTGGCCGCCGGGCGCGGCGTGCAGATCGAGAATCACCCGCAAGCCGGATGTCCGGCACCATTGCACCAGCCGGTCGAGGAGCACCCAGCCGGGCCCCTCGAAGCGGTCGTCCCCATCGGAGCTTGGCTCGACAAACAGCCGCCAGTGCAACGGCACCCGCACCGTATTGAATCCAGCCTCGGCGATGAAACGAATGTCCGGCTCGGCGATATAGCGATCGCGGAATTTGCTCCAGAAACGCGTGGCTTCCTCGGGCCCAACCAGCGCCGCGATGACGCCGGCGATCTCGCGCGGCGCGCGGGCGCGCGCGAACTTGAACATATAGCCTTCGGGGACCAGCCAATTGCCGAGATTGATTCCTTTGACGCCGAAGGGTGCGCCGCGGCCATCAACCAGATGCTTGCCCTCGGCATGGATGAAATCGGCCGACGCGCTTTGTCCCGGCGCCAGCCCGCTCAACAGAACGGCGCCGGCGAGGATGCCGGCCCGGCAAAATCTACGGCAATCTACGAACACGCCGAGGCTCATGGGCCGTGATTTTCATGACCGATACGATGCCAGAACCGCACCGGCAACAGAAGCCGTTTGCGGCGGTCTTGGTCGGATCGGATTTTCTTTCCATCGTGCGGCGGGCTATTAAAACGAGCGGCATGGCCGAATAAGAATTCGAGGCTGTACGCAAGCGGCCATAAGCCTGGCAGCGAGGTCAGATTTTCGATGTCCGCCGTGCCTCTTTTCCAGGCGGCAGCGCTTTTCGCTGCCGTCATCGTTATCGCGCTGGCAACACAGTCGGGGCGCCTGCATTCATTCCTGGCGCTGCTGGTCGTGGCTGCCGCTTTTGGAGCCGCAGCCGGGCTTTCAATCGGCTTCACCGGCAAAGCCTTCGGGGCCGGGTTCTCACAGGCGATTTATTCGCCCGGATTGGCGGTCGTCGCGGCCGGCTTCGTCGGGGCCATTGCTGAAGCCACCGCCGCTTCAGACTGGCTGGCCGGGACGCTCGTCCGCTGGGGAGGGCTCGGAGCGACCGGGTTGGCGACGCTGGTCGGACTGGTTGCCGGAATCGGCACGTCGCCGGCTTCCGCATTCGCACTTCTCACGCCGTTCCTTCGCGCCATTGGCGGCAGCAATCCCGTCAAGCGCGAGGCGGCTCTCATTGCGCCGGCACTGGCGATTTCCGCAAGCCACGGGCTTATTTTGTTTTCGCCGGTGCCGATCGCAGCCGCCGCCATCCTTGGCGCGGGGTGGGGTCGAACCGCCTTAATCGGGGTGCCGGTGGCTATTTTGGCTGCAACGTTCGGCGCGGCTTGGGCGCGATGGTGGTCGGCGAAATCGGAATTGCCCGCGCCTGTGCCGCAGCCGAGAGACAGACGCAGCGGTTGGTCTGCCGCCGTGCTGACGGCAGCGACGGCAATCCCGTTACTCATGCTGATCGTCCAGTCGCTCGGCAACATTCCAAGCGAGCCGTTGGGTGGCGGATCCACGCGGGAAGCGCTGCTGGGCGTCGGACGGCCAATTCTGCTTTTCCTCGCCGCCGTCGGACTGATGGCAGCCGGCCTGTGGCGCCGAAGCCGGCAGCATCTTGCCGACACCGACGGGACCGGCCGCATTCTCGGCAACGTCGTCGGTGCGCTTTTGATTGTTGGCGCGGCCGGCGGCTTGCAACGGCTTTGCCAGGAAACCGGCATGGCCGCGCTGCTCGGCGAGCAACTGCTTTCGCTGCACCTTGCATTTGCCGGCAGCATCCTGCTGCCGTTTTTCATCGCGGCGGCGGTAAAGGTCCTGCAAGGTTCGTCGCTGGTCGCGGCGATCACCGCCGCCGGCATAATGCAGCCGCTGCTGATGCCGCTTGGGATCAACGATGGAACCGCGAGAGCGATAGCAGCACTCGCCACCGGCGCCGGCGCCATGACCGTCTCACACATCAACGACGAATATTTTTGGCTGGTATCGGCCAATGCGGGACTGCGCCCGCTGCGCGGATTGGCCATTTTTACCACCGCGACGCTGCTGCAGGGCCTGGTCGCGGCGGCGGCTTTGCTGATTGTGTGGGTGCTGATCTATGCGCGATTCTAAAATATCCGCCAAATTCAACGATCTTGGCCGAAATCGCTACATTTTAATGCGTGTTTCCCGATCAAATTGCGGTGCGTGATTTTACTTACAGACAAGCGGGCTTAGCCATTGTTGGCGGAGCTGGGAGCGATGAGGGGGAATTCCATGCACGGGGTTTGTCACCATGTCTCAATTTCTTGTTCGGTTCTGGAAGGAACGATCTGGCGCCACCGCAATTGAATACGGCCTGATCGCCGCCGGCATTGCGGCGGTCATCATCGTCGCGGTCAATACGCTCGGCAGCAACCTCACCACCACCTTCAGCAGCGTCTCTACTGCGATCAAATAAACGCATATCGACGAAGAGGGTCGCCGGGCTGCGGCGACCTTTCTTTTTCCATTGGTGCTGTGCAGGCTACGCTCAATCGGTACTCGTAAGCCGAGTGGAGACGGATTTGACATTCGCTACCTACCTAAATTCATGAAGCGAATGTCAAATCCAAAGCCCCGCCCGCCGCGTATTTGCTGCGGTCATTTTGATTCTAACATTCGGATAAGAGAGCGTCGAAACCGGATGCGAATGTTACAATCGGACCGCTAGTGCCGCGCGTGGGAGCGATCCCCTCCCATTGCGTCTTGCTGGCGAAATTCCGCATCATATTTCATGATTTCGCGCATCAGCTGCTCGATCATACTCTGGCGGATCGCGGCCTCTTGACCGGACGTCAGCTCGGCCATCACCTTGGCGACCGCCGTAATAATTTCATTGGTATCGATGGCATCGAGCTCGCCTGAACCGACCGGATATTCCGCGAAAAAGTCGTCGATCAGTGCGACGATGCTGCAGTGCAGGCATGGCCGCTCAGTATTGGCCTCTTCGTCTTCCGACATCGCTGATGTCCTTTCGATCAATTGCTGATGCGCTCGCTAGCCAGACGCTGGCGACGCTTCACAGTCTCGGACAACCGGGCGCTTCTCGAAGCGTGCGTCTCACGGCAGCCGTAAGCACTAATTGTAGCACGTCGAGGCATCGCCGGGCGTGTCCTTTGGTGCACCTGCCGCTCACCTGTGGCAAAATGCCAGGAAACAGCATGAGGCCGCCGAAGAGGAGTTCAAAGTGGAAAAGGAGCTCATCGAAGAAACATCAGATAGTGTTGCGAAGCTCGTGTTCAATCGGCCGGATCGGCTCAATGCACTTTCGACGCCGATCATGGAAGGCCTTCTGGAAGCTCTGCCGCGGCTGGCGGCCGACCCCGGTATCGGGGTTATCGTTCTCACCGGCGCCGGTCGCGCATTTTGCGCCGGCGGCGACGTCAAAAGCATGGCCGAGAGGTCCGCCGAGCGCAGCGTGGAGCAAGCCGTGACACACTTGCGCGCCCGTATGGAGGTTTCGCGGCTTTTACACGAAATTCCCAAACCGACGATCGCAATGGTGAACGGACCCGCTGCGGGAGCCGGAATGTCGCTCGCACTCGCCTGTGACCTCCGCATCGCGGCGCAATCGGCACGTTTCGTTACGGCGTTTGCCAATATTGGATTTTCCGGCGATTTTGGCGGCAGCTACTTTCTCTCCAAGCTTATCGGCACCGGTAAGGCTCGCGAACTTTACTATACGGCCGAGCCGCTCGATGCAGCGCGGGCGTTCGAGCTCGGAATAGTCAACAAGGTGGTCGCGGAGGCCGATCTCGCCGAAGCTACGATGGCACTCGCCCGCAAGCTGGCGCGCGGCCCGCGAATCGCGCTGGCGCTGATGAAACAAAATTTCAACGCCGCCGAAAGCGGCACGCTCGCCGAATTGTTGGATCTCGAAGCCCGACGTCAGGTCGAAACCGGACGCACCGAAGACCACAAGGAGGCAGCGCGGGCGTTCGTGGAAAAACGGACTCCAAGATTTACCGGGCGGTGACCGGCGGCGACACCGCGAATGTATTTCGTCGCGGCGGGCTTCTCACCCGGGCCGTATTAGCAGCGCATTAGCCGCCGTTAGCGGCGGGC
>JASHSY010000221.1 GCA_030040825.1 Xanthobacteraceae bacterium | reverse complement strand
ACCAAGCGCGAGCGTCACATCTGCGAACGTCTCGGCCCGGCTTTGCGCGCGCGCGGGCTTTTGTTCGTCGGCATCGATGTGATCGGCGACTTCCTTACCGAGATCAACGTCACCTCGCCGACCGGCATCCGCGCCATCAAGAATTTCGGCGGCGCCGACATCGCGGCGCTGATCTGGGACAAGATCGAGGCGAAGCGAAAATAATCTTTACGCCGGCGCCGGCGATGCCGCGCCGAAACCGGCCGGTCGCGGCTTGGCGATGGTGAGCACCAGCGCCGAGGCGAGCAGGCACAGCGCGCCGGCGACGAAGAAGGCCGGCAGGTAGCTGGAGAATTCGGTGCGCGAAAAGCCGGCGCCGAAGGCGGCGGTCGCGGCGCCGATCTGGTGGCCGGCGAAAATCCAGGCAAAGAAGATGCCGGCGCGCTCGCGCCCGAACCGCTCGGCGGTGAGCTTCACCGTCGGCGGCACGGTGGCGATCCAGTCGAGCCCGTAAAACACCGCAAACAGCGACAGGCCGTAAAAGGTGAAGCTGGTGAACGGCAGATAGAGCAGCGATAGCCCGCGCAAGCCGTAATACCAGAATAACAGCCAGCGGCTGTCGTACCGGTCGGACAGCCAGCCCGAGCCGATCGTGCCGATGAAATCGAACACGCCCATCATGGCGAGCACGCTCGCCGCGGCGACCGCAGCCAGACCGTAATCGCCGCACAACGTGATGAAGTGCGTCTGGATCAATCCGTTGGTGCTGCATCCGCAAATGAAGAACGTCGCGAACAACACCCAGAACACCGGCGCGCGGGCGCCTTCCCGCAACACCTTGAATGGCGACATCAACAAGGAACCGAGGCCGCCGGCCGGCTGCGCCGGCGCCGGCACCACCGCTGTCTCGCCATAAGGCGGCAGGTTGAGATCGCTCGGCCGGTCGCGCATCAGCGCCAGCGCGACAAATGCCGCCGCGACCAACAGCGCGCAGACAAAAACCAGCGCGAGGCGCCAGCCATAGCGCTCGGTCAGTTCGGCGATCAGCGGCAGGAAGACGAGTTGGCCGGTGGCGCTGCTGGCGGTCAGGAGTCCGACCACCAGCCCGCGGCGCTGCGTAAACCAACGCGTCGCCACCGTCGCTGCCAGCACGATGGCGGTCAGTCCGGTACCGACGCCGACGACCAGCCCCCACAGCACGATCAATTGCCAGA
This sequence comes from Xanthobacteraceae bacterium, assembly GCA_030040825.1. Taxonomy (GTDB): domain Bacteria; phylum Pseudomonadota; class Alphaproteobacteria; order Rhizobiales; family Xanthobacteraceae; genus BOG-931. The sequence continues at coordinate 2,005 of JASHSY010000221.1, read as the reverse complement.
CCTGTGTCATGGCCAGCGAGGCAAGCAACCCGCCGGCGATCAGCGCGGCCGCGCAAATCATCACGCGCCGCAACCCGTAACGATTCATGAACGCGGCGGCGAACGGCCCGAACAAGCCGAACAGCAGAAGCCGCAGCGCCAGCGCGCTGGAAATCTGCGCGTTTTCCCAGCCGAATTCATGTTCGAGCGGCACGATCAGCACGCCGGGCGCACCCATGGCGCCGGCCGTCACCAGCATGGTGAGGAAGGTGACGGCGACGACGATCCAGCCGTAATGGATGTTGTGGCGAGCCAAGAGTGCGGCAAGTCCGGAAGGGGCCATCGGTTCGGACTGGTCCTTTAGATGATGATCATCATCTTTCCTTGCCTATTGATGATGGATGTCATATAAATTGTCAAGCGGCGCCCGGCGCCGCGGGGGCTGAACTGCACGATCGGGCGAAACCATGCGCGTCAGTCGCGAGAAGACTGCGGAAAACCGCGAACGCATTCTCAACGCGGCCGCCGGCCTGTTCCGCACAAGAGGCTTCAACGGTGTCGGCGTCGCTGACATCATGCAGGCGGCCGATCTTACACATGGCGGCTTCTACGGCCATTTCGCCTCGAAAGACGATCTGGTTGCGCAGGCAAGCCGCCGCACCATGCGGCGCGCGGCGGCGAATTGGGAAGGCGTGGTGGCGGACGCCCCCGATCATCCTTACGCGGCTTTGCTCGATCACTATTTGTCGGCGCGGCACCGCGACGATCCCGGCCACGGCTGCGCGTTCGCCGCGCTCGGCAACGATGCGGCACGCAGCGGCAAAGCGGTACGGCATGCCTTCGGGGAAGGCTTGCAGCAACTCCTCGATATCTTGACCGAAGCGATCCCCGGACGCTCGAAGGCGGTGCGGCGGCGCAAGGCCGTCATCGCCATGGCTGCGCTGGTCGGCGCGGTGACGCTCGCCCGCGCCGTGGACGACCCGAAGCTCTCCGAGGAGATACTTGGAACGGCGCGCCGCGAATTACTGGCGGCGGCCGGCCTAGCCGCCTAAATAATATCGGTTTCTCCCATTCGTTCACTAAATGTTCTTGACCTGTCGCCGGCTTTCGTTACTCTGCGATCCGGGCAGGGTCGGACATGGTCCAGCGCGTCTCCACGGTAGCGTTCGAGGGCATTGAGGTCAGACCTGTCGACGTGCAGGTCCAGGTCGCGCCCGGCATGCCGGCTTTCACCATTGTCGGCTTGCCCGACAAGGCCGTCTCCGAGGCGCGCGAGCGCGTGCGCTCGGCCATGATCGCTTCCGGACTGGCGCTGCCGGCGCGCCGTATCACCATCAATCTCGCGCCGGCCGACTTGCCGAAGGAAGGCAGCCACTACGATCTGCCGATCGCGCTCGGCCTGATGGCGGCAATCGGCGCCATTCCGCATGACGCATTGTCGGGCTTCGCCGTGCTGGGCGAACTCGGCCTCGACAGCTCGATCGCACCGGTCGCCGGCGTGCTCCCGGCCGCCATCGGGGCCAATGCGCGCGGCGAAGGACTGATCTGTCCGGCGGCCTGCGGCCCGGAGGCGGCCTGGGCAAGCCCGGAAATTGAGATCATTGCTGCGTCATCGCTCATCCAGCTCGCTAATCATTTCAAAGGTACGCAAGTGCTGTCGCGGCCAGAGCCGAAAATCCTCGAAACGCCTGGAACCGTGCTCGATCTTGCCGACATCAAGGGCCAGGAAAGCGCCAAGCGCGCACTCGAAGTGGCCGCAGCGGGAGGACACAATCTGCTGATGGTTGGACCGCCAGGCGCCGGCAAATCGATGCTGGCGGCGCGGCTTCCGTCGATCCTGCCGCCGCTCGCACCGGCCGAGCTTCTCGAAGTGTCCATGGTCGCTTCGGTGGCCGGCATTATCGAGGGCGGCGCGCTCACCAACCGGCGGCCATTCCGCGCGCCGCATCATTCGGCCAGCATGCCGGCTCTGGTCGGCGGCGGGCTGCATGCGCGCCCGGGCGAAATCTCGCTGGCCCATCACGGC
>JASHSY010000220.1 GCA_030040825.1 Xanthobacteraceae bacterium | reverse complement strand
TGGCCAAAAGTCCGGCGAACTTACCGTCGACGGCCAGGAGCACCACGGTCGCACCGTCATTGCGCCATCGTTCCCCTTCGTCTTCGGGCAAAGCGGCCCCCCCGCTGCAATCGGCAAGGAATTTGGCGCTGCCAAGCGCCACCTGGTGACCTTCGATGCTGGCCGCGACACCTTCGCCAGCAGAGGAGCGAAAACCGTCTGCGGCGGCAAGTTCGATGCCGCGGTCGCCGGCGGCAGCGACAATAGCGTCCGCGAGCGGATGTTCGCTTGCCCGTTCGAGACTGGCGGCAAATCGCAAAACGTCGACCTCGCTAAAACCGGCGGCGGCAACGACGGCGACGACTCTCGGCTTACCTTCGGTCAATGTGCCGGTTTTGTCGACCACGAGTGTGTCGACCTTTTCGAGCCGCTCCAGTGCCTCGGCGTTCTTGACCAAGACGCCCGCTTGCGCGCCGCGCCCGACGCCCACGATGATCGACATCGGCGTGGCAAGCCCGAGCGCACACGGGCAGGCGATGATGAGGACGCTCACCGCGGCGAGAAGCCCAAGCGTAAAGCGCGGCTCGGGTCCGACGATCGACCAGGCCGCAAAAGCGGCGAGCGCCACCACGATCACGAGCGGCACGAACCAGGAGGCGACCTGATCGGCGAGCCGCGCAATCGGGGCGCGCGAGCGCTGGGCTTCCGCCACCATTTGCACGATGTGCGCCAGCAGCGTGTCGGCGCCGATTTTTTCCGCGCGCAAGACGAAGCCGCCGCTTTGGTTGAGCGTACCGGCAATGACCGTTGCCCCTTTCGCTTTGGCGACCGGCAGGGATTCTCCGGTGATCGTCGATTCGTCGATCGAGGAGGCGCCCTCGATGATGCACCCGTCTACCGGGATTCGTTCGCCGGGACGTACCCGCAGCAGGTCGCCGGTTGCGATCGCTTCAAGCGGCACATCCTCATCGCTGCCATCCGCGCGCACGCGGCGCGCGCGATGCGGAGCAAGCTGCATCAGCGTGCGAATGGCTGCCGAAGTTGAAGCCCGCGCCCGCAATTCCAACACTTGTCCCATCAGCACCAGAACCGTGATGACGGCGGCTGCCTCAAAATAAAGCGCAACGCCGCCGTGCGCGTCGCCGAAGGCAGATGGAAACAAGTGCGGTGCAAACGCCGCGGCGACGCTGTAGCCGTAAGCCACACCCGTGCCCATGGCGATCAGCGTGAACATGTTGAGGCGGCGGGTACGCAGCGATTGCACGCCACGCACGAAGAACGGCCAGCCGCCCCACAGCACGACTGGCGTCGCCAGCGCAAACTGCACGGGTGTCGAGACCAGTCGCGAGATCGGCGCAAAACTGAGAACGTGGTCGCCCATTTCGAGCGCCACGATCGGCAGTGCGAGCAGCGCCGAAATCCACAGCCGCCGCGTCATATCGGCGAGTTCGCCACCGTCTTCGCCACCGCCGGCTTCCGGCTCAAGCGCCATGCCGCAGATCGGGCACAAGCCAGGCCCGGCTTGATGCACGTCCGGATGCATCGGACAGGTGTAGATCGCGCCGGGTTGCGCTGCCGGAAGCGCGGCGGTTTTGTCGAGGTATTTGCCCGGGTGGGCGATGAATTTGCTGCAGCAACCGCCGCAGCAGAAGAAATAATTTCGGCCGCCATGTGCGTGACGATGCGGGGCTTTGGCCGGGTCGACCTTCATCCCGCATACCGGATCGGTCGCCAAAATCTCGGCGCTATGCGCGTGCATGCCTGACCTGTTGCCAAATATACCCTGGAGGGGTATATAGCGGCCATGCAAGCGAATGCCAAGGCGGCTGTCCTCAAGCGCCTGAAGCGGATCGAAGGCCAGGTGCGCGGGCTTGCTCGCATGGTCGATGACGACCGCTATTGCATCGACATCATCACTCAACTGTCGGCTGCGCGCGCGGCGCTCCGCCGCGCCGAGGAGGAAATCCTCGCCGATCATGTGGCGCATTGTGTCGAACACGCGATCGCGTCGGGGAACAAGGGCGAGCAACGCCGCAAAGTTGGGGAATTGATCGACGTGCTTTCGCGCAGCGATCGCTAGTTAGCCGAATTTCGCGCGCGCCAGCGCCGCGCCCTTTGCCAGCGCTTCCAGCTTCTTCTGCGCAATGTCGCGGCGCATCGGAGCCATGCCGCAATTGGTGCCGGGAATGATTTTCTCCTTGGGCACGTGGCCGGTGGCTTTGGCGATAATGGCGGCTACTTGTTCGGGCGTCTCGACCTTATCGGTGGCGACATCGATGACGCCAAGCTCGACATCCTTGCCGTCGAGTAGTTCAAGCACGCGCAGTGGCACGTGTGAATTGATGCACTCGATCGAAACCCGGTCGATAAGGCTCTGCGCCAGCGCCGGGAAAAATCTTTCATATTGCCGCCATTCGCCGCCGAGTGTTTCCTTCCAGGCGATATTGGCGGGAATGCCGTAGCCGTAGCAGATGTGCACGGCGCTCGTTGCACTCACGCCGTCGATGGCGCGATGCAGCGCCGCAATGCCCCAATCAGCAGCTTCATCCATGTAGACGTTGAACGCGGGTTCGTCGAATTGGATCACATCGATGCCGTCGGCTTCCAGTCCATGGGCCTCGTCATTAAGCAGCGCGGCAAACGCCATGGCCATTTTTGCGCGGTCGCCGTAATGCGCGTCCGCGACGGTGTCGACGATAGTCATCGGGCCGGGCAGGGTGAATTTGAGCTTGCGCGCGGTGTGGGCGCGCGCGAGCCGTGCTTCGCGCGCATGGACGCGCTCGCGCAGCCGCAGCGGGCCGGTGACCGTCGGACACATCGCCTTGTAGCGATTGTTGCGAATGCCCATTTCCACGCGCTTGTCGAAATCAATGCCCTCGATCGCCTCGAGAAACCCGTGAACAAAATGCTGCCGCGCCTGTTCGCCGTCGGTGACGATGTCGATACCGGCATCCTCCTGCAGTTTGAGCGCCAGCAAAGTGGCGTCATCTTTCGCTTGCGCGAGTTCGTCGCCTTGTGAACGCCACTGCGCCCATAACTTGTTCGGTTCGGCCAGCCATGCTGGCTTCGGCAAGCTGCCCGCGACCGTGGTTGGGAATAGAGTGGGCTTGGAGACGCTTTCAGACATGGTGGCTCCCCGGCGAGCTTGTCGTCTTGACGCTGATGCGCGCCACAGATTATCCGAAATCCACAGGGCGGTACGCAATCCGCGCCGGGAGGATCGCATGGCCAAGGAGACCGCGCCCGCGCTCGAATTCATCTTTGCCGCGGATGTGTTGGTTGGCCCACCCCTCGATTTCGGCGATGTCGGCAAAGGTGGACGGCGCATCGTGCCTATCGTTGGCGGTGAATTTTCCGGGCCCAACATGCGTGGGCGGGTGCTGGCGGGTGGTGCGGATTGGCAGGTGTTGCGCAGCGACGGCGTCGCCGAGCTGGAAGCGCGCTATAGTTTGCAGACCGACGACGGTGCGCTGATCGAAGTACGAAATTTGGCGCTGCGGCATGGTCCGCCGGACATCATCGCCGCACTCTCGGCCGGGCAGCCTGTCGATCCAGCGAGTTACTATTTTCGCGGCGCGACTTTCTTTACGACCGGCGCCCCGCGCTATGCCTGGATGACCAAGCACATCATCGTCGCCGGCGGAGAGCGCCAGCCGGACGCGGTGAAGCTCAAGTTTTATCGGGTTTTCTGACCGGGCTTCGATTTGCGGCGCTCGAGCCAATATTTGAGCGCGACCGCATTGTTGTGCGTCTCGTTGCGCGAGGCATAGAGCAGAGTTACCGGCCCGTGTCGCAATTGTTCCCGCAGACCGGCAGCCGCGCCGCGCGCCGGGTCTTGTTTCAGTTCGCGGCCGTAGGCGGAGACGAATTTTGTCCATTCTGCCGACTTGTCGTGAAAGCGGCGGCGTAGTGCATGACTTGGTGCGACATCCTTGAGCCACTGATCGATGTGGGCCTTTTGTTTGGCGATCCCGCGCGGCCACAGCCGATCCACCAAAACGCGCAAGCCGTCGTCGTCGGCCGCGGGCTCGTAAATGCGCTTGATCTTAAACTTTGCCATCTTCGCGCGCTTTGCCATTGCTAAAAATCATCAATGTGGACGTTCCATGGGCCAAGACGCGTCGCTGCGAGTCCAGCAAGCGCCCCTCGGACGTCATGATCTGGCGGCCGCGGCTCACCACGCGCCCCTCTGCGCGAACCCGTCCGGTATCGTGGTTGATCGGCCGGGTAAAATTAACCTTGGTTTCGACGGTCGCGTAGCCGACGCCCGCCGGCAGAAGCGAATGGACGGCGCAGCCGGTTACGCTGTCGATCAACGTTAGCGCCCAGCCACCGTGAACGCCGCCGAGCGGATTGAGCAAATGCGGTCCGGATTCCGCCTCGAATACACAACGGCCATCGCCGACTTCGGCCAGCCAGAAACTGAGCGTCTGCGCGATCGGCGGCGCAGGGATTTTGCCGTCGATGATGGCTTGCAGCATTTCCCGGCCGGTCATGCTGGCAACGTCGCCGGCTTTTGTCACGCCGTAGCTGAATAACGGCACCGCACCCATACTCTGATCCTACTTCGGCAATAAAACGAGTTGCGTCTGCGTGACCATGGCGCACAGCCGGCCGTCGTTGCGCGTGATGCGGGTCTGCCATACCATGGTGGTGCGGCCGCGATGCAGCGGCGTGCATTCCGCGTGCGCCGTATCGCCGACGGGAATGGCGGCAAAGAAGTTCGTCTTACTCTCGATCGTCGTCGTGCTCGCGCCGGGCGGAAGATTGGCGACCGTCGCGACAGCGCCGATATTGTCGGCAAACGACATGATAGCGCCGCCGTGAAGAATGTCCGGCATGGTGGCGAGCTCCGGGCGGACCGATAGCTCGCCGGTGACCCGCTCCTTCGAAACATGCGTGACCTTGATGCCGAGATAATCGGCAAACGGTGGCTGCTTGAATTCGCTCATGCTCGGTCTTTCGCGCTAATAAACCACGACGCTGCGGATGCTTTTGCCTTGATGCATCAGATCGAACGCCTTGTTGATGTCGGCAAGCGGCATTGTATGGGTGATCATCGGATCGATCTCGATTTTTCCCTGCATGTACCAATCGACTATTTTGGGCACATCGGAGCGGCCGCGCGCGCCGCC
>JASHSY010000219.1 GCA_030040825.1 Xanthobacteraceae bacterium | reverse complement strand
TCAGCGGAGACAATGCGAAAGAGAGTGGTCGGCTGCGCTTGAAGCTTCGTGTTACGCCTAGGCGACCGCGATGATGAAAGGCCGTGGCGCCGTTTATGCAGCATTTGACTATTCGTTCTATGGATTCGGCCGCGGTCACGCTGAATCAGCATATTTGATTGAAAGGGCGGAGGTCAGTAAGCGACGGCAATGATGTCTTCTTCTGGGTCACCGCACGGACCACATTTTTTGATGCAGTCTTTGTGGTTTGAGCCAAATTTAAACTGAGACGGTACGAAACCTTGATCGGCTTATAGATCTTCAAGATTGGTTTCGGCGAGATTTGGCGCGTGGTATTAGAAAATTCACCAGCCGGCGGATCAATCAAACGTACATCAGGGCCGTTTCAGATCAGGCTCGACGCTGAAATCATAAGCCACGCCCTTCAGCACGAGAGCGTACCGGCCGGCAGGAAATGAAAAGCCCGCGTCGGCAGCACGGATAACGATCATGGCAGGATTGCCGCTGACTGGAGCAACCCGCATTTCATATGAAACGCCGCGAATCGCCCATGCATCGCCGACGATGGTCTTGCTTGTTGTTGCCTCTTTGCTGCCGTGAGCCGATCCCTCGTAGAGGTGCGTAATTTCCCGTACGACAACGTTTTCAGGAACGCTATTGATCAAATCCCGCTTGAATACAATGAATTGCGCCCGGCCGGTCGCGAGCTTGGTGGTACTTTGGGTCGCGATCGGTGCCGATACGGCGAGACGGCCATTTGGTACTCTGACCGGTAAAGGTTCAAGCTCAGCGAGGCGGCCGTTAGAAAGCGCATAAACCCCGTATGTGCTAGGGGTCGGTAAGCTAGGCGGATCGCTTGCCGTTTCGCGGCTATCACTATTAGTTGGTATCTTGGTGTCGAGACCGCGAGCATCGCGGGCTTCGCGTTGGAACGCGAAATAGGTAACACCGGCTGAAATCGCGACGCCGACAAAAAGCAACATTAACAACATTAAACGGAATCCGAGCGGCCGCGGCCTTAGCCGGTGCGACGGCGACGCGGATTCCAGTTGGTAGGGCGGACCGTCAAACTGTGAAGGCGAAATGATTTCGATTGTTCCAGGACGCAGGGGGATGCGGTCGCCGTCCAAGAAATGGCTTTGTGCCAAGGTGCCCCGTTTAAGGTCAGTCTCAATCTGCTCGATGGCCCTCTCCAATGCCTGAAGGCGCTCTGATCCGTCCGGGTCGTCAGACTCGCTTATTTCCCGACTGACTTGGCCGCGCAGTTTCTGCCGCGCGAGATCATAGATCGTCCTGCGCAATTCCGGGTTGTTTCGCGCAGACGCCATAACGACGCGGACAAGAGCAAAATAGTAATCCTGTTGCAGCAAACGGTTTGGTCCCGCTCTCGCACTTGGCCGTAAATATTCCTGCCGTCCATGGTCCGTTGCAAGTCGAGACTTGTCGCTCCCCTGCAATTGCAGCTTGGCTATACCGAGGCGGAGCTAGAGCTAGAACGCCGCCGCCTTATGATTACGGCTGCCGGCTGTGACGCGGCGGCAAGAGGACAGCCGCAGCCAATCGGCCAAGAGCCGACTTTGCATCTCCTTCTGGCAATGCCTGGATATTAGCCGACGTGGCGCCGGCAAAGGTGCCACCCGGGGGCGGACTTGCGGTTTGTTAAGCCCGCCCGTAGCATATGCTGATTAATTGCTGGGCGCGGCCATGATCAAATATCTCGGACCCTCATTAGTTCTTGTGTGTTTTGCAGCGTGGGCGACAGCTCCAGCGATTGCGCAAGCGCAAAACGGCAAGGCTCCATGCTCCTCGTTCCAGAAGCTGCCTGATGGCAACTGGAAGGTCTTAAGGCCAGTGAAAATCGAGAACGCATCATCGAGTGTCATGCTGAGCGCGGGCATGATTATCGGGGCTGGGACCAACGCGCTGGGCGTTAACCTCTATAACGCTCTCCAGAAGAACTGCAAATAACGCCCCGAAACCCGTGATTTAGCAGTAAAGATCCTTACCTGAAGGACGGTGGCTCGATTGGTTATCTAGGTGCGGCGCATCGCCTCCGAGATTGCCACGTGCGTTCGACTTGGCCTAAATTACACCTCGATAGTGCTGCACGAAACGGGGAAATTGCAGCGCGACGCTCGGGAATCCATGCCGCGCCGTGAAGCGGGCGCCTCGGGGTCGGCGTCGCACAAGGGATCTAAAGGCTTTTGGATCTGAATCGTTTTCACGCGAGAGGGCGAAGCGGGGTAAACTGTCTGCCCCGGGCCGGGCGCGAGGACCTCATAGGGAATGCTGGGTAGCCTATGAACCCGCCGATCTATCGCCCAAAGAGCTCAGTAACAGAACAGGACCATTACGCGGCTTTGGCGCGCATGGTTGCCAACGTCAGTGAAGATCATGCTCAGCTTCGCATGTTCATTTACGAGTTTGCACGGGCCAAACTGAGAAAGGAATTGTATCCCCGGTTTCTCGAAGGAGCATGGTCCGAAATCAATGAGAAAGTTCAAGGGCTGGAGACGGCGATCGACCAGATCGAAGCGGACTTCAAACGCCCCGCATTGCGCGCCCCATCCCGTTTAGCGTTGTCAGATGCGGCCAACGGAGCGCGGGCCGACGGGTCATCACTTCAAACATTGGGTTGGTCAGGAACCAATCGGTTTGGCGATGAAGCCATTCGTGCCCAATCACTTCTGGCCCGTCACTATCGCACATCAGCTTTGCCAGCCGTAGCAGACGATCGCTTGGCGCACGCATTTCTCGGCAAGCATTTGCGATCAAAGTTTTGGCGAAACACGGAGTTGATTTTTGCTGTCGCTTTGGGCGTGGTAATTTACGCAACAATAGACACCCGAACGCTCGTGAATCGGTTGGTTCCGAGCAAGTTGATCACAAACCTAACGCAGACCGCCGCGACGAGCGATGGCACCCGAAACCTCACGGACGAAAAACGATTGAATGAGAAGCCGAAAGAGGTCGCTCGGGCGGTGGGGGGCATCCCTGTTCCTTCGGAGTACGGGGTGTATGCGGTGATCAACGGCCGTTTGGCCGAACTTGAACAACTGCAGCTTAAGGTGCCAGATCCTCGCGTCGCGATATCGGCCACGTTTTCAACGCCGAGCCGGACCCATTTGCCGAACGGCCGGGTTGAATTTATTGTATTCCGTCGGGATTTTGCCAATAGCGCGCCTGACCGCGTTTCGGCGCGTATTATCGCTCGAGTGACCCGTGTGTTGAGCTTCGATCCCGGTGGGCATGCCAAGACGGCAGGCATCGACCAATCCTGGGTCATTCGCAGCAAAGATTACCAGATGCGAGTGGGGCCGTTTGCCGACAATCCTGAGATGGTGCTGATTCACCCAGACGCCGCCAACTTCACGTTTCCGGCCGGGCGATACGCCTTAGTCCTCAAGGGGGTCGGTTACGATTTCACGGTCGATGGCCGGACAGCCGATACCGCGCATTGCTTAGAGCGCACCGAGACGCTCAATGCGCCGGTTTATACCGAGTGCCGGAAACTTTGATGATATTTCGCACAGCATGACCACTTGTTGACCGGGTTATTCGGCTCCGCCGATGGCTTTCCGTCCGTGGAAAATTGCAGTGGAAAATTAATGAGCTAATGATGCGCAATTGGCGAAAGCGCGGCACCATGTGCTGGCCTTTGCCAAGAGCTTTCGATGACCGAGCGTTATTATTCTCGTGGACTAGACGGAACGTTGATGGTGCGGGATGGAACCGACGGCGTCAAAAGACGCTTGTTTGGTCCAGGATCGGTCTTCGATAGACCGCCACAGGACGAACCCGTTCAGGCCCCAGGTCCCACTCTGAATCAGCTTGCGTTTCACTTGCTCGCTGACGCGCTCGGCGATGAAGCGCATGCGCGCATCGCGCAGGACTATTTTTCCCGCCGCGTTATGCCATTGCTGCCATCACGCTGGACTATGACCCGAAGCCGCATCCACGCTTATGTTGAAATGATTGAGCACGAAAAGCTTGCGGGACTGAAGCTCGACAATCAGCCGACGTCGCTGCGGGATCAGCCGATATCCGTTACGGCTAAACCCGGTTTTCGCTAGTTAGGCGCCTGCAGATTGTGGCGAGAACGCTGCTAGGAAAGATTACCGCGAATGAAGGAAGCTTGGTTACGCCGTAGTTAATGGTCTTGCCTTTCTTGCCTTTACAGCGCAGTCCCAACCTCCGGCGCCGGCCGCTCCGTCCGCACCTGCGCGCACCCCGCACCGGCACCACCATTGCAACTCCACCGCCGGCCGCCGCAGCCGCGCCTGCTCGATCGATCCGGTAGCGAATGATCCATTACGTCCCTTTAGCCACCGTTCGATTTTGTCCGGCGAACAGGCGCAGAATTACCGTTCACAGTGGGTTCATCCAGCTTGCGGTAAGTAGGCGACGAGGAACGCTGGAGGTGGACCACGGAGTTCCGATGAAACAAGCAGCATTCGCGATTGCGGTCGCCGGACTTGCTTCCGTTGCCATTTGCGGTACGTCGAAGGCCGCACCCATTGCACCTTTTCCGCCGGCAGTTGCCGCGACCAGCACCAGCAATGTTATTCCGGCATATTACTGGCATGGGCGGTACTACCCGTACTATTGGCATCGTCACTATTACGCCCATCGGGGCTGGTATCATCATCACTACCGTTATTGGTAGCGAATTGGCGTGGGAAAAGCGCAGTCTCATTGCTACGCGTTCGAGCAACTAAGGCGCCTCCGCGAGAGGGGCGATTGAGTGCTGGAGTTTGTTGAGAGTGCAGCCTGAACTCCACGCACCAGGCTTCGCTGGATGGCGCGCTGTATCAAGTCTGATGTTTTCGCCTCAATAAATTTGCTGATGAATTCCAGCCATCTTGCCGTTTCCCGTCGCAATCGCGATCCTGATGCGATGGCGAGATAAGCTTCGCGATATTGTCGGGGTCGCTGTTTTGGCGATGACGAACAATCTGTCTCGCCCGAAGCCAGCTAGATTTTGAAGTCGATTCCAAATTTCTTTGCTAGTTCACGTGCCCCGCCAGTCGCTTGGGTCCGTCTTTGATGTTTCTGCTGCCTGCTGCCTCCGCTATCCCAACATTTCTGAACATTTTCGGTCCAAGGTTTGCCGCAGGGTTACCCTAAAATCACGCCTCCTCAACCATCGTTCGGATTTGGTTCCCACGGCGCGTCCCGGCTTCTTTTGAAACGACACCCAGCACGCTATTCTCCAAGGGTCTGGGACTACCAGCGCTAGAGGAACTTCAGTTGTTTTGAAATGTCCCGGGTAAAAAGTGGTTAGCGACTTAGGAGGAGGTGGAACAATGAAGATGCTAGCAGGAATAGTTGCCACATTGACGCTGGTCGGTGTGACCGGCGCATACGCGCAAATCGTTTATCCTGGAGCACCGTACTTGTATCCCGGCCCACCGTACGTGGAACCGCAAGCAGTCGTCGCTCCGATGCCGCTGCCGCCCGTAATGGTCGCACCAGCTCCTTACGGCGAGGCCTACATCCCGGGGCCTTACCCCGGCTCTGCGGTCGTGAACCCTTACACTGGGAGATGGTGCACGTTCGAACCGAACGGGTGGCACTGGTGCTGGACACCATAGCCCCGCCGAGCGGTATGTCCTCATAAGTTACGTCCGATGTTAATCCATCACGACAGATATTACGACGGAAGCGAACGTTAGCTTCGGGCGAATTGCTGGCGTGGCCTTTCGCGTATCGCCGACTGCTGGTGTAGCAATTGAC
>JASHSY010000218.1 GCA_030040825.1 Xanthobacteraceae bacterium | reverse complement strand
GAACGGGGCGCGCAGAAACTTCTTGTCGATGACGGCCTGCTGCTGGGCGACCTGAGCCTGAGCATTCTTCAGATTGGCTGCGTCCGTATCCAGCGTCGCCTGGCTGACCGCCTGCATTTTCAATTGCTTCTGGTCGCGCTCGTAAGTGATTTGGCTCAAATCCGCCATCGCTTCCAGTGAATGCAGCCGGGCCACGTCATCAGCGGTGCGCAGTTTGAGCAGCGGCGCGCCGGCTTCCACATCGTCGCCGGAGTTGAACGAAATCGATTCGACGACGCCGGATACTTCCAACGACAGATCGGCTCCCTTGACGGCGCGCAACGTGCCGACCGCCTCGATGTTCGGCTGCCATTCGCTGTAGCCCGCCTTGGTGGCCGAGACCGTTTGCGTCGGATGGCTCGCCGCCGTAATGAACTTCTTGATCATGATTCCTTTGAAAATCTGGAATCCGAAGATCAAACCGAATACCACGGCGACGGCCGCGAGCATGATTACCATGCGTTTGGTCATTGACTTGGCTCCGGTCTGGTCGGTAGCGGCGTATCGGTTGCGGCCTGCACGATTTGCGGCTCGGGGCTGTACGGATCGGGCAGCACGTCCACGCGATTCCACCAGCCGCCGCCGAGCGCCGCGAACAACGCCGCGGTGTCGGCGAAGCGGGCGGCTTGCGCCTGCACCAGAGCAAGCCGCGCCTGTTGATAGGTCCGCTCGGCGTTGAGCAGCGTGATATAAGTGATGGCGCCGAGCCGATACTGGCCGCGCGTCAGGTCGAAGGTGTCGGAGGCGGCTTTCACTGCCCGCTGCTGCGCTTTCAGCGTGGCCGCGTCAAGTTGCAGCGCGCGCAGCGCGTCGGCAACATTCTGGAAGGCGGTCAGCACGGTGTTGCGATATTGCGCGTCAGCCTGCTCAAAAGCGGCGCGCGCGGCGCGCTCCTGATGCAGCAAGGTGAAGCCGTGGAAAATCGGCTGCGTGCCCGAAGCCGCGACACTCCATATCGCAGTCGCGGGCGTGAACAACTGCGCTGCGGTCAAAGCCGCGCTTCCGTAGGACGCGGTGAGCGGAATCTGCGGCAGCCGGTTGGCGACGGCGACGCCTACCAGAGCGCTTGCCGAATGCAACTGTGACTGCGCGGCGCGTATATCGGGCCGCTGCTCCACCACTTGGCTCGGCAGGCTCACGGGCAAATTAGCCGGCAGGTGCAGCGATGCCAACGTCACATGCTCACGCCGCTCCTCGCTCGGGAAGTGGCCGATCAGCGCCAACAATACGTGGTGCTGCTGCTCAAGCTGCTTTTCCAGCGGCGGCAACGTTGCCTGCGTGGTCGCAACTTCCGATTCCTGCGTCAGCACATCGGCACGATTAGCGGCGCCGACCTGAAATTGATTGCGGACGACCTCAAGCTGATCGCTTTCCGCCTTGATGATCTCCTGCGTCGCCTCGATCTGGCCGCGCAGCGACGCCTCCTGGACCGCAGCCGTCACCACATTCGACGTCAACGTCAAATAGGTCGCTTCCAGCTCAAAGCGCTGATATTCGGCGAGCGCGGCATTCGACTCGATCTGCCGTCGCTGGCCGCCGAAAACATCCGGCGTGTACGAGACATTCACTGTCGCCTGAAAAAGGCTGAAAATCTGTGGTGGACCGGGCTGACCGAACTCCGCCGGCGAAAACGCCTCGCGGGTGTATGAGCCATTTGCATCGAGGCTCGGCAAAAGCTTGCCGCCAGCCGCGTAAAGATTTTCTTTCGCCTGCCATAGCGCCGCCTGCGCCGCTTGCAAATTCGGATTGGCGTGAATCGCTTCGGTGACCAACGCGTCGATTGCCTTCGAATGGAACACTTTCCACCACTCGCCGGGAATGTCGCGGCCCATGACAAAGCGTTGCGTGGCGCCGCCGGGGACATCTGCCGAAGCGGTTGGCGCCAGATGCGCCTCGGGTGTGTAGCCGCTGCCCGGAGGCGCCGGCGGCACGGCAAAATCCGGACCGACCGCGCAGGCGCCTAACAAAGACAACGCCGCCGCGATCATCACCGCGCGCTGGCCGAAAACGCCAAAACGGGCCAAAGACTTGGCCCGCAGCGCACCTCCGGGCGGGCCATAGCGCCACCCAACCTGACCCACCCATTTCAGCACTGGTCCACCCTTAACAAACGCAGACTAGTTATTTACTATCCGGTTAGTCAATAACGGTAAGTTCCGTGTGGATCAGGGGCTTGGAGGCCGATGACCAACGTATTGGAAGCGCCCACGGAGACGCGTCGCCGCCGCAAGGCGGAACGACCGCATGAAATCCTCGAAGCCGCGTTTCTGGAATTTTCCCGCAACGGCTACGCAATGACAACGCTCGATGCGATCGCCGAGCGCGCCGGTGTGACCAAAGGCACCATCTACGTTTACTTCGAGAATAAGGAGCATTTGTTCATCTCGATGGTGCGCGAACTGATGAAAGTTACGCTCGACACCGTCCACGACATGTTCGAGCGCCACGAAGGCTCGACCGCCGATTTGCTGAAGGCGCAATTCAGCTTCATCTACGAAAACATTGTCGAGGATCGCCGGCGACGTGAAGTCGTTCGCATGCTGATCGCCGAAGCGCCGCGTTTCCCGGCGCTGGCCGACCGTTACCACGATGAGATCCATCGGCCCTGCATGGAGATGCTGCAACAGGCGATTCAGCGGGGCATGGATCGCGGCGAAATCCGGCGCTCTCCAATCACCGAATGCCCGCTCGTTATTGTCGCGCCGATGGCGCTGATCGACGTCTGGATGATGATGTTCGATGATCGTCAGCCAATCGACCTGAAGGCGTATTTCAACGCCCACATCGACCTGGTGCTCAAGGGCCTGCTGGCAAAATCGTAGCGGCGGTCCCAGAAAATACGGCAGCGTCGAGCAACGCGACGGGCGTCAGCCCGCAATATCCGGCGCGGAAGGCGTGGTTTTGCTGCATTTTCTGCCTAGATCCACGAGGCACTCCACAAAGCCGCCTAGCATGTGTGCCGCAGGATGAAGGGCGGATGATGAGTGAATGTGATTACAATGCGGCGGCCGAAGTGTTTCCAGCCCGGCGGCGCGTGCCCAAAATGCAACCGCTGAGCTATAAGCTGTTTGCTCGGGCGTCCCAGGCTATTCGCTTCGCTGTAGGAGATATCGCGCGGAGGCCTCTCCTTCGTGCCTGCCTTGAAGTGGACGAGCGCCGGTACGGCTGCGACGAGATCCGCCGTTTTATACGAGGGCAGCGACTATCCGCTCTCCGGCCGCTGCAAGCCACCATGATCGACCAGGCTATCGATCTCGATCGGCGTTGCCGGAATGTGTGCCCGATATCGGGCGCTATCTTCGCCGAAACTGGTGGCGCTGCGGCGCGCGGCTGACCGATGCGGCGCGTTCGTCCTTGTGGCGAAAGATTAGCCGGCCTTTTTCCAGGTCATAAGGCGATACTTCCACGGTCACCCGGTCGCCGGCGAGCGTCTTGATCCGGTTCTTCTTCATTCTTCCGGCGGTGTACGCCACGAGCACGTGGCCGTTATCGAGCTGAACGCGGTAGCGCGCATCCGGCAATATCTCGAGGACCAGGCCTTCGAATTCCAGTAGTTCTTCTTTTGACACGTCACGATCCCTTTGAATGACCAGCCCAGGGCGATGGGCGGCGGTCGATATTAGACCGCGGCGGCAAAGGACGCTGCAAAAACCTTACCGCGGCGATCGCGTCCGGGTTCTCGTGCGGCTGTTCACGATACCGGTCGCGACGTGCCGGATCGCTCCGGCGCGGCTTGCCGCGTTTATGGGGAGCGCTGGCGGCTGGCCGTGGCGGCACAATATGCGGAGCCGCCAGCTTCGGCGGATGCTCGTGTGCCTGACGTCGCCCGCTCACGGGTATCGACATGCGGATGAGCTTTTCGATATCGCGCACGAGACCCACTTCCTCGCTGTCGCAAAGCGAGATCGCCACGCCGGCCGCACCGGCGCGTGCCGTGCGGCCAATGCGATGGACATAGGTCTCCGGCACGTTCGGCAGATCGAAATTCACCACGTGGCTGACACCATCGACATCGATGCCGCGCGCCGCAATATCGGTGGCCACCAGTGTGCGAACCTCGCCTTTGCGAAATGCAGCCAGCGTGCGTTCACGCTGATTTTGCGATTTGTTGCCGTGAATGGCCTGCGCCGCGATGCCGGCGCGCAACAGCCCGCGCACGACCTTGTCAGCGCCATGCTTGGTACGCGTGAAGACCAGCGCCCGGTCGATCGTTTCGTTCCGCAGCACGCCGATCAGCGCCGCCGGCTTGCCGGCGCGATCGACGCGGATCAGGCGCTGGTCGACCCGCTCGACAGTCGTGGCTTCGGGCGTTACCGCCACCTTCACCGGCTCGCGCAGCATCTGAGCCGCAAGTTCGGCAATGGCGCGCGGCATTGTCGCCGAAAACATCAGGGTCTGCCGCCGGGCCGGAAGTTTGGCCACGATTTTGCGGATGTCATGGATAAATCCCATGTCGAGCATCCGATCGGCTTCGTCGAGCACGAGACATTCGACCTCGCCGAGCCGGACTGCATTGCTCTGCACCAAATCGAGGAGCCGGCCGGGCGTCGCGACCAGAACATCGAGACCGTCGATGAGCGTACGCACTTGCGCTCCCATCGACACTCCACCGATTGTCAGGGCGGCCCGGACCCGCAGGTGACGCCCGTAAGCGCGAAAGCTATCGAGTATCTGGCCCGACAATTCGCGCGTCGGGCTGAGCACAAGAATGCGGCAGCTTTTTCGAACCAACGGCCGCGGATGGGCGGCGAGATGGTGCAAGATCGGCAGTGCGAACGCAGCGGTTTTGCCGGTTCCGGTCTGAGCAATGCCGATCACGTCGCGGCCCGCCATCACCAGCGGGATTGTCTGCGCCTGGATCGGCGTCGGGGTGAGGTATTTTTCCTCCGCGAGCGCGCGGACGATCGAGCCATTAAGTTTAAAGCCGTGAAAGTCGGTGGAATTGGTCAATGCAATTGCTTTCGTTGTTGTAATGGGCTGTTGCGGGCCGGACGCCAAGGAGGCGAGCCCCGCTTTGCGGGCAGAAGCGACATCCCGCGCGATCTGGGCTGTCAAAAGATTTGAGAAAAAACAAGCGGGAAGCCGATTGGCGGTGTCCGTACACGCGGCTCGCACAAGCCTAACGAGACCGCTGATTCTTCATACGCCTCGGCTGGGCTCGTTTCAAGGCGACTCCCGTCGCCGGCATCGGCTGCTGGTTCGCCGGCACTTGCGGATCCGCGTTCTTGTCGGCAGCCTCCTTGGCCAGCCGCAATGCCTTCAACCGCTCGGTTCTTTCACGAATGGCGCGGTTGTTGGCTAAATACTCCTGCATTGCCTGCGCCCCTTCTTTGGCGCGTTGCTCTTTTTTGAAACTCGCTTCAGCCCGCGTGCGAGCTTCGGTCGATTGGGCTTCACTGGCTCTGCTTGGCAATGGCAACTCCTTCCCGCCCGCGACCGAAGCAGCGGTCACGCGCTTTATGATACCGGCAAAAACGGGCTTCTTCCTCGCGCATCCGCGGATGCTGCGGATATAGGTATCGAACAGGCCAAATGTAAGCGGCGCCAAACCACCGCCTGACCCACGAGTCTGGCCGGGTCTTAATGCAATTGGGTCGAAATCGAGGTGAACGCGCTCTTGAGCTTGGAGCCCAGGTTCGACACCACGCCGATGACCGCAAGCGAAATACCGGCCGCAATGAGTCCATATTCAATCGCGGTCGCGCCGGATTCATCTGCGAGGAAACGCAAGACAAGCTTCGTCACAGAATCTCTAAGGTACGCGATCAACCGACGATGTTTGCCGATATACCGCTCAAGTTGCTAACAATTGCTGATGATGAAGATTGGCATTTCATCGTATAAGAAGACTATTATCAAAGTAAAAACGATGACGCGCTGGGATTATAATTTAAACAGTCAAAAGATGTGTAAAGTAAATTTCGGAATATATTTGGGTACCGGCAACATCAGCGCGAAAACTTCTTGTATTTGATCCGTTGCGGCAGAATCGAGTCCGTTCCGAGCCGCCGCATTTTGTCCTGTTCATAGTCCTGGAAATTGCCTTCAAACCATTCGACATGGCTATCGCCTTCGAACGCGAGGATGTGCGTCGCGATGCGGTCAAGGAGCCAACGATCGTGGCTGGTGATTACCGCGCAGCCGGCGAAATCCTCCAAAGCTTCCTCCAGCGCCCGTAAGGTATCGACGTCGAGGTCGTTGGTCGGCTCGTCGAGCAGCAGCACGTTGGCGCCGGACTTGAGCATCTTGGCGAGGTGCACGCGGTTTCGCTCGCCGCCGGAGAGCGTGCCGACTTTCTTTTGCTGGTCGGCGCCCTTGAAATTGAACGCCGCGCAATAGGCCCGCGAATTGACCTCACGCTTGCCCAGTTGCAGTTGATCGAGTCCGCCGGAGATCTCCTCCCAGACGGTCTTTTTGCCGTCGAGCGAATCGCGCGACTGATCGACATAGCCGAGATGTACCGACTCGCCGACCTTGATGGTTCCGCCTTCCGGCTTTTCCTGACCGGTGATCATTCGTAGCAGCGTCGTCTTGCCGGCGCCGTTTGGCCCGATAACGCCGACGATACCGCCGGGCGGCAGCTTGAAGGTCAGATCGTCGATCAGCAGATTGTTGCCGTAGCCTTTACGCAGATGCTCGATATCCACGACCACCTGCCCGAGCCGCTCGGCGACCGGAATAACGATCTGTGCCGTCTGCGTTTGTTTCTCGCCGGCTTTTTTCAGCAGCTCCTCGTAACGTTCATAGCGCGCCTTGGATTTAGCCTGGCGTGCACGCGGCGACGCGCCGATCCATTCCTGCTCGCGCGCCAGCGTGCGCTGACGCGCTTCCTCCTCGCGGCCTTCCTGTTCGAGCCGCTTCTGCTTCTGCGTGAGCCAGGCCGAGTAATTGCCCTGGTATGGAATACCGCGGCTGCGGTCGATCTCGAGAATCCAGCCGGTGACGTTGTCGAGGAAATAACGGTCGTGGGTGACGATCAGGATAGCGCCGGGATAATTGCGCAAATGGCCTTCGAGCCACATCACTGACTCGGCGTCGAGATGATTGGTCGGCTCGTCCAGCAACAGCAGATCCGGCTGCTCAAGCAGCAGCCGGCAAAGCGCGACACGGCGTCTTTCGCCGCCTGACAACTGCTCCACCTTTGCATCGTCGGGCGGGCAGCGCAGCGCTTCCATCGCCTGATCGACCTTGGAATCGAGATCCCAAAGCCCCTTGGCCTCGATCTCATCCTGCAGCTTGGTCATTTCGTCGGTGGTTTCGTCGGAATAATTCGCGGCCAGTTCGTTGTAGCGGTCGAGAATAGCCTTCTGCGGCGCCACGCCGAGCATGACATTCTCACGCACCGACTTTGCCGGGTCGAGCTGCGGCTCTTGCGGCAAGTATCCGACGCGCGCGCCGTCGGCGGCCCACGCCTCGCCGGTGAATTCGCTATCGAGACCAGCCATAATGCGCAGCAGGGTCGATTTGCCCGACCCGTTGACCCCGAGCACGCCAATTTTGGCGTCGGGATAGAACGACAGGTTGATATTCTCCAAGACTTTCCGGTTGCCCGGATAAGTCTTGGACAAACCCTGCATGTGATAAATGAACTGACGGGCCATTTTTTTGGTCCGGGTGTACGCACCTTGTTCAAGGCGCGACCCTAGAAGCGCTCATGATGGGAACTGGCGCTGATGTAGCGGTCAGGCCTCGCCAGGGCAAGCACCCTCCGGGATAGGCGGCTTTGGCCTTGGCCCGCGCCGACGGCTACCGATCGTAAAGGGTGTCCGCATTCTGCAACGCTCTGGCGGCGCCTGACGGGCGGCGCCGGCGGCACTTTCGCACGAATTTTTAATGTTTTTTCGCTGAAACTTAGCGGCAAAGGCGCACCTTTGCGGCCTCGCACCAGATCGGGACCGGGTGGGATGCGGCAAGTAAGAGCACTTCGGAGCGCGTCATGCGCGACAAATTAAACAAGATCATTGGCGAACTGATGCGGACCTTGTCTCGTCCACTCGATCCTTACCGGCCGGAACTTTACTATATGCGCGGGCCAGGCCCGAAATGCGCGGCCAAGCGCGCTGGCTTGTCGGCCTCCGGCGCGCAAGCGACCCGCACCGAGGTCGCCGCGCTGGGCGAAATCGCCAACGCTTCCGCCTGACGTAAGCCGTCTGCTTGTCATCGGCCGTCCAGTGTGAGACGCCTAGGCACTCGCACTTTGGCCGGACTTCATGGTTCTTCGCTGCGCGATCCTTGACGATTACCAGAACGTCGCGCTTTCTTCCGCTGACTGGTCGAAAGTCGGCAGCGACGTCGAGATCAAAGTCTTTAACGCGCATTTGGGCAGCGCCGACAAGGTTGTAGCCGCCCTCGAGGATTTCGCCATCATTTGCGCCATGCGCGAGCGCACCGCGTTCCCGCGCGCGGCGATCGAAGCGCTACCGTCGCTCAAGCTCCTGATTACCAGCGGCATGCGTAATGCCTCGATCGACCTCGCTGCCGCAAGAGACCGCGGCATCGTCGTTTGCG
>JASHSY010000217.1 GCA_030040825.1 Xanthobacteraceae bacterium | reverse complement strand
CTGCTTACGCAGCCAGAGCAACCGGAGCATAGTTGTCGTTTGCAACTATGATTTGGCCCGATAACGGCGGAACCATGCCGAGCAAAAGCACGCCCTTTACGCCCTCGTCGATCCTATTTCGACCCCATAATGGTGGAGTCGCCGGGTACCGCCCCCGGGTCCGAAAGGTTTATTACGACGGCCATTTATCGCCATAGCCGGCTTGCGCCAGCACCCGTGAATATAGGCGCAAAAGGTTGACGAAAAAAGAGCCGTGGGCCGCGGTCGAAAGCCGGCAAGTTTGTGCGTCGTTTAGCCGACAGTCTTTGGCTGGCGCTCCGCCCTTACGTCCGGCAGGAACGCCGTGAGCAGCCCGATTGCCGGCAGGAAGGCGCAGATGTGATAGACGAACTCGATGCTGGTCCAATCCGCCACCTCGCCCAGCACCGCGGCGCCGATCGCTGCCATGCCGAAGGCTAGCCCGAAAAACAGCCCTGAAACCATGCCGACCCGGCCGGGCATCAATTCTTGCGCGTACACCACCATCGCGGAGAATGCCGACGACAGCACCAGCCCGATCACGACGGTGAGCGCAATCGTGGCGGGCAACCCGACATAGGGTAGAACCAGCGTAAACGGCAGCACACCGACGATGGAAATCCAGATCACGGTCTTGCGGCCGACACGGTCGCCGATCGGGCCGCCGAAGAACGTCCCGGCGGCGGAGGCCGCCAGAAAGACGAACAGATAAATCTGCGCCGTCTCGGTCGGCACATGGAAGCGGTGCATCAGGTAAAAGATGTAATAGCTGGTGATGCTGGCCAGATAGAAAAACTTCGAGAACATCAGCGCGATCAAAACGGCCAGGGCGCGCCGGACTTGCCGTCGCGGCATTGCTGTGCGCGCCGCGGACGCCCGGTGCGATGGCGCTTGCGCATGATAATTGGCTTTATACCAGCGCCCGACGACGGCGAGAATGCTCATGCCGCCGAGCGCCACGAGTGCGAACCACGCCAGGCTTTCCTGTCCGTGCGGGAGAATGAAAAAGGCAGCCAGTAGCGGACCGAACGAGCCGCCGAAGTTGCCGCCGACCTGAAACAGCGATTGAGCGAAACCGTGCGCGCCACCGGAAACGAAGCGGGCCAGCCGTGACGATTCAGGATGAAAGATGGCCGATCCAAGGCCCAGAATTGACGCACCGATAAGCAACACTGCAAAATTCGGCGCGAAAGCGAACGTCAGCAATCCCACCAGCGTGCAGCCCATACCGAACGATAACGAATAAGGTTGCTGTTTGCGGTCGGTATAAAGTCCGACGATCGGCTGCAGCAGCGAAGCGACGCCCTGGGACACCAGGGTCAGCATGCCGATCTGTCCGAAGGTGAGACTGAATTTTGTTTTGACGATTGGGTAGATCGCAGGCAGCAACGACTGTGCCAGGTCGTTGACGAAATGGCAAAAGCTGATGACGCAAAGAATAAGAAATAAAGCGGCGCCGGCTTTTTGCCGGCCGATAACTGCCTGAGTCACACCTGAAGCCTTTGCTGGGTTTTTTTGGAGCGCCGCACTATGCCGTCACGTGCAGGGGCGCGCCACATTCATTCACGCATCGGAGCTATTCCGTTGCGCTCGCCGCAACGACCCGCCGTCAGCCGCGCTCATTGCAAGTTCAGCGCAACAAAGCGGGTATCGCCATCGCCGTTGGCGACAAGCAGCATGGCGATTTTCTTGCCTTGCGTCTTGAGCGTGTCGATCCGGCTCTGCAAATCGGCCGGATTGCCGACGCTCTGATACTGCACCTCGAGGATCACGTCACCGGGCGACAGGCGTTTGTCGGCGGCTGCTTGCGCCACGCTTGGATCGACTCCGGTGACCAAAACGCCCTTGATGTTATCGCGCACCTTGAACTTCTTGCGCAAATCGTCGGTGAGGCTGGACAGTTCCAGGCCGAGCGTCTTCTGGACCGCCGACTTCGGCGCCGGTGCGGCGTCCTTGTCGGAATTCGCCGACGCTTGCTTGTCGGTATCCTGGAGCCGGCCAATCTTCACGGTATGGGTTTCTTCCTTGCCTTGGCGAATAACGACGACGTCGACGTCCTTGCCGACCGGCGTGTCGGCGACGATGCGCGGCAGATCGTGCATCTCCTTGACGTCGCGGCCGTCAAATTTGACGACAACGTCCCCTGGTTCGATGCCGGCAGGCTTTGCCGGCCCGCGCTCGTCGACGCCGGCAACCAGCGCGCCACGCGGCGGCTTGATACTCAGGCTCTCGGCGATATCGGGAGTGACTTCCTGGATGCGCACGCCCAGCCATCCGCGCCGCATCTCGCCGAACTGCCGGAGCTGGTCGATGACTGCGACCGCCGAATTCGACGGTAGCGCAAAGCCGATGCCGATCGAGCCGCCGGAAGGCGAGATGATCGCGGTATTGATCCCGACAACCTCGCCGTTGAGATTGAAAAGCGGCCCGCCGGAATTGCCGCGATTGATGGCGGCGTCGGTTTGAATGTAGTTGTCGTAGGGGCCGGATTTAATGTCGCGATTGCGCGCTGAGACGATGCCGGCGGTGACCGTGCCGCCCAGGCTGAACAGATTGCCGATGGCGACGACCCATTCGCCGAGCCGCAGTTTGTCGGAATCGCCGAACTTCACCGCCTTGAGCGGCTTGTCATAGTGCACACGCAGCAGCGCCAGGTCGATTTTTGAGTCCTTGCCGACAACTTGGGCCGGAAGCTCGGTGCCGTCATTGAGCTTTACGCTGATCTCGTCAGCGTCGCCGATGACGTGGTTATTGGTCACGACCAGCCCGGACGGATCGATGATGAAGCCCGAACCGAGCGAATTGATGCGATGCGGCGTGTGGTCCTGATCGCCTTGCCCGCGCCGGTTCTTGAAGAACTCCTCGAAGAACTCCTCCATCGGCGAGCCGGGCGGAAGGTCCGGCATGTTGCCGAGACGTGCGTCCACCTTTTGCGAGGTGGAAATGTTGACCACCGCGTCGATGACCTGTTCGGCCACGTCGGCGATGCTTTCGGGCCCCCGCGCCGTCGCGCCAAAGGCCGGCGCGACGGCCATCGTCGCCGCAAGCGCCACGATGGCCGAACCATGACGGACGAAACGAGACAAATGGCGGGACATGGAAATCTTTGCTCCGAAAGGATCAATGACGCCAAGGTGGCCTCGTCCGCTGCCGAGCGCAAGGCCGAGTCGATGACGCGGGCGGGGCAATTAGGTACCGGATTGGGGCGGAAAAGCGACTCCCCGCGCCATACATGGCTAGTGCCGCACCAACCAGACAATAAAAATCCCGATCAAGGCCGACCCGACACCGGCCATCCGAAGGGCGCTATCCGGCATTTCAAGCGCAACGGTCATCGCGCGCTTGGTGGCGACGGGGAATGCGGCGAACAGAATCCCTTCGATGGCAAAGAACAGCCCGATCGCAGCGAGAAAATCGGTCATGAACCGGTTATTTCGAACCCGTCGGCTTGGGCGCGCCCGAAGCCTCCGCCGCCGGCTGCCCGGACGGATTGGCGAAATAGCGGAAGAAGTCCGAATCCGGCTTTAGAACGAGGCGGGTGTCGCCGCGCTGCATGCTCTTTTCGTAAGCTTGCATCGAGCGGTAGAAGGCGAAGAAGTCGGGATCGCGGGTGAAAGCGTCGGCGAAAATGCGATTTCTTTCGCTATCGCCCTGGCCGCGGATCTGTTCGGCGTGCGAGGTAGCCTCCGCCAGCAGAACGGTCACGTCGCGATCAGCCTTGGCGCGAATCTCCTGGCCCTTCTGGCTGCCTTGCGCGCGAAACTCCGCCGCCTCGCGCTGACGTTCGGTCTGCATGCGCTGATAGACCGCTTGGCTGTTCTGCTCGGGCAAATCGGCCCGGCGGATGCGCACGTCGACGACCTGAATGCCGAACGGCCGCGCATCGCGATCGAGCTGATCGCGCATTTTTGCCATGAGCTCGTCGCGCTTGTCACGAACCACATCGGAAAGCGTGGCGGCGCCGAGCACGCGACGCAATGCGGAATTGAGCAGGATGGAGAGTTGCGAATCGGCGCCGGCCGGCCCGACCGTCTGATAATATTTGAGCGGATCGACGATGCGGTAGCGCGCGAACGCGTCAACCACCAGCCGTTCGCCGGCTTGGTCGCCGCCGGTTTTATAATTGTCCTGGCTCGAGGCAATCACCTCCTGTGCCGGCGATTCGACGCTAAGGATACGCTTGTCGATATAGATAACGCTGTCGATGAACGGAACTTTCACATTCAGGCCGGGATCGGTGATGACGCGTACCGGTTTGCCGAGCCGCACCACCAGCGCCTGCTGAGTCTGACTGACGGTGAACAGCGTGCCGTAACCGACAATGAGGGCAATGATGAGAAGAATGGCGATGACGCCGCCGGCGAGGCTCAGTCTCATTGGCCGCCTCCCGATGCGGCAGGCCGCTGTTGCGTTGCGGCCGGCGTGCGCGCTGCCGGCAGATCGGGGAGCGGCAAATAGGGCACCACGCCCGGCCCCGCCTGGCCGGTGTCGATAATCGTCTTGTTGGTGCCGCTGAGAATCCGCTCC
The DNA here is from genome assembly GCA_030040825.1 of Xanthobacteraceae bacterium. GTDB lineage: Bacteria > Pseudomonadota > Alphaproteobacteria > Rhizobiales > Xanthobacteraceae > BOG-931. The sequence continues at coordinate 7,458 of JASHSY010000217.1, read as the reverse complement.
ATCGTCTCCAGATACATGCGCTCCCGGGTGACGGCCGGGGCCTTTTTGTATTGCTCGTAGATTTGCAGGAAGCGCGAAGTCTCGCCCTTGGCCTCGGCGACAGTCTGCTCGCGATAGGCTTCCGCGTCCTGCGTGATCTTTGCCGCGCGACCGCGTGCCTCGGGCACGACGCGGTTGGCATAGGTCTGCGCTTCGTTCTGCGCACGCTCGAGATCGGAACGCGCTGCCTGCACGTCGCGGAACGCGTCGATGACCTGCGTCGGTGGATCGACCTTCTGCAACTGGACCTGCTGCACCAGAATTCCGGCGCCGTATTGGTCGAGTATCTTCTGCATCAGATTCTGCACCGCCGTCTCGACGGTTTGCCGCGCGCCGCTCAGGATCGGCTGGATGTTCGATCGGCCGATGATCTCGCGCATAGCGCTTTCGGCCACTGCCTTCACGGTGCCTTCCGGATTTTGCACGTTGAACAGGTATTTGCCGACTTCGACCGGCTTGACCCGCCACAGCACCGAGAAATCCACGTCGACGATGTTCTCATCGCCAGTCAACATCAGGCTTTCCTCGGGCAGTTCGCGCACCGAGGTGCCGCGGCGGAGATCCTCCACCGCGCGCATGCCGACATCGGTCTTGTTGACGCGTAATGCCGGCGGCGTCAGCGCAGTCTCAATCGGATAGGGCAGGTGATAGTTCAATCCCGGCTGCACTTCGCGCACGAATTTGCCAAAGCGCAACACCACGCCGAGTTCGTCGGGCTCGACCCGGAAGAAACCGGAAAATCCCCAGAGCACGACCACAGCCAGCGCAATCAGCGCGATGCCCCGTCCGCCGAGGTTGCCGGGCAACAGGCTGCGCAGCCGATCCTGGCTGCGGCGCAAAAACTCCTCAAGATCGGGCGGCCGCGGTCCGCCGGGGGTCTGCTGGCCTGAGCCCCATGGACCGCGCGAGCCCGAGCCCCACGGCCCGCCGCCGGACTGATTGCTCCACGGCATCAAACTCTCCTGGCGCCGCCGTCGCCCGGCGGCTGGTTCGGGGTTATAGGGGAGCGCTTCGTTCCTTACAACGCGCAGTTATAAGGGCGTTTTCGCCTGCTCCGCCGGTACGTTCCCGCTGGTCCTTATGTAGTGCCGCCGGTCCGCTAGTCGAGCCCGCTCAAGCGCGCTCATACGTGACCGTAGCGAAAGCCGCATCGTCGCCGGCGCCCGGCGCATGCTCAGTGCGGGCGACCTCGTTCCAGACCACAGGATCGATCGCGGGAAAACGCGCGTCGCCGTCTACGCTTTTATGCACATGCGAAAGCTCCAACCGCGATGCCAGTGGCATCGCCTGCGCGTAAATCTCGGCCCCGCCGGCGACGATGATGTCTGTGTCACGGCGCAACGCGTCGCCACGCGCCGCGGACAACGCCGCGTCGAGACTCCCAGCCACCAGGATTCCAGGCGCCGCAAATCTCCGATCGCGACTGACAACGATCATGGTGCGGCCGCTGAGCGGTTTACCGATCGAAAGATATGTCTTGCGCCCCATGATCACCGGCTTGCCGATGGTCAGCGCGCGAAAATGCGCCATTTCGGACTTGAGCCGCCATGGCAGAGCGTTGCCGCGGCCGATCACGCCGTTCTCGGCAATAGCGGCGACGAGCACGATTTTCGGATTGATCAAGATGTCGTTGCTATGCCGCGTGATGGGCTTTTTGTAATTCCGGATCAACGTAGAGCACAATCACACTCTCGAAATACTCGCCTCTAGTGAAAGTAGTGTCGAATTGTCTTCCCAAATCCTCCGAACTACGAAGATAAGAAGCTATGGCTCGGGCTCGGGCAATCTGATGCGCGTCGACATATACGTCCGACAAAGAGAATACTGAACGATAAGGTGAAGTGATCATAACCTTTGAAGTGGCTTTGACCAACTTGTTCTCAGCCTCAGGCGATCTAGGAACCAAATAAAATATCCATCGGTCCTTCTCGGCGGGCAACTCCCAATACGCGGCAAGCAACGGGGCCTCATCGGCCTTTAACTGGCCGATCAATTCGCGAGAAAGCGCTAGCTTTTGTTCTACCAGCGAGCGCTCAGCCATTGAAAAAAGCCTCCATTTCGTCCATCGCCTTCAACCGCATCGATAATAGCAGTTGCTTGTTGTTTCGTCCAAACGCCGTACCGAGCTTGTTCTGTCCAATTTTTGATAATTGACCATCGCCGATCGAGTTCCGAGTCGGCACGTCGTACCGCGTCTAGTTCGGATTCCAAGCCCGCGAGACGAAGCAAGTCCGATAGATCGTGGGTGTAAATTTTATTTACAAGGTTCTTGTCCGGTATCTCATCGCCACGAAATTGCTTAGCAATGATCGCTTTGAGCGCGCATTCTACGCAATATCCAGCTAAATAATACGCCCCCGAAGGTTGGCCACTTACGAGCAGCGCTTTTGCCTCGGACAGTCGAAGCTGAGCCAATTGTTGGAAGGTAGCTCTTTCGTTAGGCATTACACCGCCACGGCGGCCTTGATGTGCGGGTGCGGCTCGTAGCCTTCGAGGGTGAAATCCTCGTAGCGGAACGCGAACAGATCCTTGACCGCCGGATTAAGCCGCATCGTCGGCAGCGGACGCGGGCTGCGGGTGAGCTGGAGCCGCGCCTGGTCCAGATGATTGAGGTAAAGGTGCGCGTCGCCGAAGCTGTGCACGAATACGCCCGGCTTCAATCCGGTTACTTGGGCGACCATCATCGTCAGCAGGGCATAGGAAGCGATGTTGAACGGCACGCCGAGAAAGACGTCGGCAGAGCGTTGATAGAGCTGGCACGACAATGCGCCGTCGGCGACGTTGAACTGGAACAGGCAATGGCACGGCGACAGCGCCATCTTGTCGTTCTCCGCCGGGTTCCACGCGGTGACGATAAGCCGGCGCGAGCCCGGATTGCGACGAATTTCGGCGAGGACGTTCGCCATCTGGTCGATGCTGCCGCCATTGGGCGTCGGCCATGAACGCCATTGCCGGCCATAGATCGGGCCGAGATCGCCATTCTCGTCAGCCCAATCGTCCCAAATCGTGACGCCATGGTCGCGCAGGTATTTGACGTTGGTGTCGCCCTGCAGAAACCACAGCAATTCGTAGATGATGGATTTGAGGTGCAGCTTTTTGGTGGTGACAAGCGGAAAACCGCCGGTGAGATCGAAACGCATCTGGTGGCCGAAGATCGAGCGGGTGCCGACGCCGGTGCGGTCACGTTTCTCCGTGCCCTCCGAGAGCACGCGTTCCATCAAATCGAGATATTGGCGCATCGATATCTGTGCGAGCCCGGCCGACTCACCTGTGTCGAAAATTTGTGACAGTGAGCTTACAGCACGGTCGCCTCACCGTTAAGTGGATGGGAACAATTGCTTCGTACAAATTCGCTCCCGAAACCCGCCGTGGCCCGCATGTCAAAGGCCGTTCCGCTTCATTTGCCGATCGCCATAAAGGCCGTCCTGCTTATCGCGACCTTGGGCGTATTGTCGATTGCGGCCAACTGGTTCTGCCTGCAACGCCTGGATGAAATCGATCGTCTCAACGCCGTTGTGACGCGGCATTACGCGCCGGCCCGGCTTGCACTCGCGGAGGCCAAAGCGGCCATCGAGTCGTTCGGAGTCGCAACTTACAAAATCTATTCGGCCTCCGATCAGGACCAGACGCGTGAAGCTGCCGAGGCGATCGAGGGGGAGTACGCCTCCGCCACCCGCGCGCTGAACAACGTGTTGGCTTATGATCCGGCGGCAACGGAAGACGCGCAGCGAATCTTCGAAAAACTCGATCGCGCGCATGCAATTGCCGTCGATCTCAAGAACGCGCTCAGAGCTGGTAAGACCGATGCGGCGAAACAGATTGTTGATCTGAAATTCGATCCGGCCCGCGACGACGTGACGTTTCAAATGGACCGCCTGATCAACATTCTTGGCGCAAAGACCCGCGTTACCGAGGGAGAAGTCGCCGCGCGCAGCGCGTTTATGTATTGGACGACAGTAGCGGTGTTGAGTGTCGGAACGGCGGCGGCGCTTATCGGAGCATTCCTGCTCGCGCACTTGTTTGTCAGCCGGCCGCTACGGCGCATGGCCTCCACCATGACGCGAATGGCCGGCGGCGACCTCGACATTAGTATCGACGGCGCCCGGCGCGCCGACGAGATCGGCGCCATGGCGCGCGCGGTCGACGTGTTCCGCGACAACGCTCTCGCGTTGCGCGAAGCGGAGCGTATTCGCGCGGCTGAACATGAGCGGGCTCAGGCGGAAAAGTCGGCGGCGATGGAAGCCGTCGCCACCGCCTTCGAGCGGGATATTCTCGACATTGCCGCTTCGGTCGGTCACTCGGCCACAGAGCTTGAAGCGTTTGCGCGCGGCATGACGGCGGTTCTCGAAGAATCGCATCGGCACGCTACTAATGCATCGTCGGCGGCCCATGAAACCACCGACGATGCCGCAAACGTCGCGGCGGGCGTCGAACAGCTTTCGGCCTCGATCGCCGATATCCGCGCGCAAGTGACCAGCGCGTCGGTGATCGTCGAAGAGGCGACCCGACGCACTGATCTCGCCGTCGCCAACACCTCGGCCCTGGTGACGACCTTCAAGGATATCGATCAGGTGGCCGCCTTGATCACGGCCATTGCCAGCCAGACCAATCTGCTCGCGCTCAACGCGACCATCGAAGCGGCGCGAGCCGGCGAAGCGGGCCGCGGCTTTGCCGTCGTCGCCCAGGAGGTGAAGGCGCTTGCCGCACAGACCACGAAAGCGCTCGCCGAAATCAGGGACAAGACCGGTACCGTCGGGCAGGTGATCGAAGTGGTGCAAAACGCCAACCAGGCGATGGTCAAATCCATGCATCAGGTCAGCGCCATTTCCGGCGCGATTTCCGATGCGGTTCATCAGCAGAACTTCGTCACCAGCAGGATCGCCAAGTCGGTTGAAGGTGCGGCGATGCGGACGGCGCAGGTCGCTGACAGTATCGCCGGCGTGAGCGGTATGGTGCAGCGCTCCGGAGAAGGCGCGGATCATGTGTTGGTCGCGGCGGCCGAACTGAACCGCCAGGCTGCCGCGCTTAGCCGCGATGCGAGCGATTTTGTCGGCCGCGTCCGCGCGCGATAGCTGTCAAGCCGATCCGGCAAGACCGATCGCGCGCCATCGCAAGCGCGCTTGCAGCAATCAAGCCGAGGCTCACGGGCACCAAGCCCAGCATGCAAAAGCGCCTGTCATGGTGCGCCGCCGGACTGTCGATGGCGCGACCGACGACGAAGGCTAAAAGGCAAGTCGGCCCGCCCATCGCCAGTGTCGTGACCGCTGCGCTGCCAGACGGTTCGAGCGGTTGAGCTAGTCCAGCAGCGCGGCAATGAATGAAGCGGTGTGCGCGTAGATGCCCGGCGCCTCACTCTCGCGCGGACCGCCGATCGCGAGCTTTAGATTGTCGCCATGCTTGGCACGCTGCACCCGCAGCCAAAGACCGGCATGTTTGAGCATATCGGGTTTGGCGAGGTCGACCACGAACAGCGGCTTTCGATAGCGGTGCGCAAGCTCTTGCGCCAGCGCCGTTCCGCCGGAAACGTCGAGGCCGCCGGCGTCGATGACGATCATGCACGCATCGGCGTCGCGCACGTTCCATTCGGTGCGCTGCGCCGGGTCGGCAAGCGGGGTCGCTTTCAGGTTGGCGTATTTGTCCAGCAATCCGGGCGATTCGGGATAATCCTCCGCCCACCCGTCCTTCGGGCACCAGCCGCCATAGTCAATGCCGAGATCGAGAGCTACATCCAATGCGGCGCGATCGACCCCAGACTGTCCGCCGGAAATCAGCTTCATTCACACACAAGCCCCGCTCTCAGACATTAAGGATCACGGCTCAACGAATTCTTCGCGACGATAGCCTTGCGCGTACAGAAGTGCGGTTAAGTCGCCATGGTCGATGCAAGCCGTCACGGCCGCTTGCTTGATGGCAGGCTTACCGTGGAACGCGGCGCCCAATCCCGCGGCTTTGATCATCGAAATATCATTGGCGCCGTCGCCAACGGCCAACGTGTCATTACGCTCCAACCCGAGACGTTTGCTCAGGTCGAGGAGTGCATCGAGTTTCGCCTCACGGCCGACGATCGGCTCGGCTACGGCGCCGGTGAGTTTACCGTCAGGCTCTATCAGAAGTGTGTTGGCCCGTTGCTCGTCAAATCCGATCATGGCGGCGAGTTTCGAAGTGAAGGCGGTAAAACCTCCGGACACGAGACAAGTGTAAGCTCCGTGCGCGCGCATGGTTGCAACCAACGTCCGTCCGCCCGGCGTTAGGCGAATGCGTTCGGCAATCACCGTGTCGATGACGGATATTGGAAGTCCTTTGAGTAAAGCTACACGTTCGCGTAGCGCCGGTTCGAATGCGATTTCACCGCGCATCGCGCGCTCCGTAATTGCAGCCACGCGGCTCTTTAAACCCGCATAGTCGGCAAGTTCGTCGATGCATTCCTGGCCGATCATGGTGGAGTCCATGTCGGCGATTAAAAGTTTTTTGCGTCGGCCGTCGGGTGGCTGGATAACGACATCGACCGGTTCTCCGCCGATGATGTCGCGAATGTCGGCGCTCAAATCTTTCAACAGATTTTGCTGCGTCGGGGCATCGCTGTCGGCGTCGTCGACCAGAAAGGCGATATCGGTGGCGATGCCGGGCGCGAGCCAATCAACCGGACGACCGTGCGGCAGATATCGCGCTACGTTGCGCGCCAGCGTGTCGGTAACGGCAGGCCGGTCGGGAGGTGCTATCAGAGTTGCGACGTAGAACATGCCGACGAGACCGTGAGCCCGATATTTGTGGGATTTTCATTCGTGCAAAACCGGGTAACGTCAAGCCCGTGGGCAAAAGTTCGATCATTCTCATTGCCGGGCCGACGGCGAGCGGCAAATCGGCGCTTGCCCTGACGCTCGCGCGCAAGCTCGGCGGTATCGTTCTCAACGCCGATTCCATGCAGGTTTACCGCGATCTCCGCATCATCACCGCCCGCCCGACCGCGGAGGACGAGCAGCGTGCGCCGCACCGGCTGTTTGGGCACATCGACGCGGCAGAGAATTATTCGGTCGGCCGCTGGCGCTCCGAAGCGGCGGCGACGCTGGTCTCCGCCGAGCAGTACGGCCGCGCCGTGATCGTTGTCGGCGGCACCGGGCTTTACTTCAATGCGCTCACGCGCGGTCTTGCCGCGGTGCCGCCAATCGCTCCCGAAGTCCGCGAGATGGTGCGGGCGCGGCTTGCGAGCGACGGCGTCAACGCTCTGCATGTCGAGCTTAAGCACCGCGATCCGGCTGCCGCCGCGCGATTGATGCCGGGCGATCGCGCGCGCATCGCCCGCGCCCTTGAAGTGGTGCTGGCCACCGGCCGCTCGCTGCTCGATTGGCAGGGCGAGGACGCGCCGGCGACGCTCGATCCCGCGCGCGCGGCCAAGGTGTTTCTGATGCCCGATCGCGACGA
>JASHSY010000216.1 GCA_030040825.1 Xanthobacteraceae bacterium | reverse complement strand
CCGAAGATAATCATTCCCGGCGCGGAAAACCAAGCCCAGCGCGGAAAACCAAGCGCCGCCCGAACATGAGGCGGCGCTCGAAGACCTAAGGGCCGATCGACCTAACAGCGATGCCAGCGGCACCAGTGATGCCAATGGTGCCAATGACGACAGTGCCAGCCACAGTACGCTTGAACAACGTGACCGGAGGCCGCCTTGCTCGTAACTCCCGCCGGGAGCGCAGACGCGGGCGCAGCGCGGGAAACTCCCGGAACCGCCGCGAAAGCCAAGGCCGCGATCGCCGCCGCAAACACCATCCGAATCATGCTTGTCCTCCTGGACCAACTGGTTTATCGCCCCACCACCAATTCGGATGCCCAATGGCGGTTCCATCGCGGCGCAATTTGTCGCGCCAGAGTCGCGCGAAATTCCGATCAGCACATGATCCGACGATTTCGCCGCGACGGCGCGCTAAAAAAGATTGCCTTGCCCCGGGTCGCTTCCACGACGCGCACGTCGTCGCACCGGTGCGGCAGTCGACACAGTTGACGCTTGCACCACTTCGGCGCGCGCGCCGACGTGTCCGTCGACAAACTCCACGTCAATCGGCATGCCGACCGTCACCCCTCTCGCAGTGCGGACGGGTCGCCCGGCACGATCGCGCACCAAGGCAAAGCCGCGCGCCAACACGCTGCGATACGAAAATGCCGCCAAAAGCTGCGTGCCGCGCTCGTAGCGAGCAAACCGCGCGTCGAGAAGGGCATCAATCGCCCGCCCGGCACGCGCGGAAAACACCGCGACACGCTCGCGCTCGCGGGTAATCCGGACGCGGTGCATTTCGATGTTCGCGGTTGCGCTCGCTCGTAGCCGCGTGGCAATCCCCGCATAGCGCTCGCGACGGCGCTCAACCTGCGTGCGCAGCAAGTGTGGACTGAGTCGCACGCCGATCCGGGCAAAACCTACGCGGTGCACATGTGCGTTGGCGCGCAAAGCGCGCGACAATCCCGCCGCGGCATGGTCGAGCCGCTGCCGCGGCACCGCGACCACATCATCGGCATTCGGCAAGGCACGAGCGGCGGAGCGCACCTCGTTCCGCCGCGCCTCTTGATTGCGCCACCAGCAGGCGAACGCGCGTCGGCCCAGGCCCTCGACGTCCAACACCAATTCGGCGCGGACCGGAACCGCCATTTCGGCGGCGGCCGTCGGTGTCGGCGCGCGCCGGTCGGCGGCAAAATCGATCAAAGTCACGTCCGTCTCATGCCCGACAGCGGAAATAAGCGGGATCATGCTCGCCGCCGCCGCCCGCACCACGATTTCCTCGTTGAACGACCATAAGTCCTCCAGCGAACCGCCGCCCCGCGCCACAATCAGCAAGTCGGGGCGCGGTATCGGTCCTCTCTCCGGCAAGGCGTTGAAGCCAGAGAGGGCGGCCGCGACGGCTGCGGCCGAGCCATCGCCCTGCACCTTCACCGGCCACACCAGCACGTGACGCGGGAAGCGGTCGGCCAGCCGATGCAGAATGTCGCGGATAACGGCGCCGGTCGGCGAGGTGATAACGCCGACCACTACGGGAAGGTAAGGCAGAAGTTGCTTGCGTGCCTCGTCGAACAGGCCCTCCGCGGCCAGCTGTCGCTTGCGCTGCTCTAGCAGAGCCATCAGCGCGCCAAGCCCGGCCGGCTCGAGCGTTTCGACGACGATCTGATACTGTGAGCGGTTTGGGTAGGTCGTTAGCCGCCCGGTGAGCACGACTTCAAGGCCCGCCTCCAGTTTGAGTTTGATGCGTGCGGCGGTGGTGCGCCAAATGACGCCGGCAATGGAGGCGCGCTCATCCTTGAGATCGAAATAGACGTGCCCGTTTGAATGATAGCTGACCTTGCCGAGTTCGCCGCGCACGCGCACGTAACCGTAAGAATCCTCGATCGTACGCCTGAGCGCCGCCGAGAGTTCGGAGACTGTCAGTTCCGGTAGGTTGAGACGTGGTTCATTCATCACGGCAACAGTAGGTCGCAGATAGAAATCAACGCTGTGCGTCGCCAGCCCCGATCAAGACCTTTGGACAACCCGCGCCCCGATCTTGCGCGGACCCTCTTACATGCTACAGGGGCCTCGGCAATGTTTTTCAAGCCATGAACATTCTACTCCTCGGCGGCGGCGGTCGCGAGCATGCGCTAGCCTGGAAGATGGCGGCAAGCCCGCTCACGGATCGGCTTTACTGCGCACCAGGCAACGCCGGCATCGCACGCGAAGCCGAATGTGTCGATCTCGACATCGCCGATCATGCGGCTGTGATCGGATTTTGCCGCGATCAGCGCATCGATTTCGTGGTGGTCGGACCTGAAGGGCCGCTCTGTGCGGGAATCGTCGACGATATGGAATCCGCAGGCATCAAGGCCTTCGGACCGAGCCACGCCGCCGCCCGGCTCGAAGGCTCCAAAGGCTTTACCAAGGATTTGTGCCGGGCCAACGGCATACCGACGGCGGACTACCAACGCTTTCGGACCGCAGACCAAGCCAAAGCTTACGTGCGCACCCGCGGCACGCCAATTGTCGTCAAGGCCGACGGGCTCGCCGCCGGCAAGGGTGTCGTGGTCGCGCGGACGCTCGCCGAGGCGGACGACGCGATCGACATGATCCTTGGCGGCGATTTGGGAGAGGCCGGAACCGAACTTGTCGTTGAAGAGTTTCTTGACGGCGAAGAAGCGTCGTTCTTCGCGCTCTGCGATGGTGAAACCGCCCTGCCGCTAGCATCGGCGCAAGATCACAAGCGCGCCTTTGACGGTGACACCGGACCGAATACCGGCGGTATGGGCGCATATTCGCCGGCGCCCGTTGTCGATCCTGCACTAAGCGCGCGTGTCATCGCCGAAATCGTGCGGCCGACGCTGAGCGCGATGAAAGCGCTGGGCACTCCCTACAAGGGTGTCCTCTATGCCGGTCTGATGATAACCGCAGGAGGACCCAAGCTCATCGAATACAACGTGCGGTTTGGCGATCCGGAATGTCAGGTGCTGATGCCGCGATTGTTGTCGGACCTCCTCCCCGCGCTGCTCGCCAGCCGTGACGGCGTGCTCAAATCGGTCGATTTGCGCTGGCGCTCAGATGCGGCATTAGGCGTGGTAATGGCGGCGAAAGGCTATCCCGGTAGCTACGCCAAGGGTTCAGTCATCGAAGGCCTCGACCCGGCCGCAGCCGTTGAAGGCGTGGAAATTTTTCACGCCGGAACCAGAGAGGATGGCGGGCGCATCCTTGCCAATGGCGGACGCGTGTTGAACGTGATTGCTCTCGGGGCAAACGTCACGCAAGCCCGTGACCGGGCATACCAGGCCGTCTCTCGGATTAACTGGCCGGGAGGTTTCTGCCGACATGATATCGGCTGGCGCGCGGTCGAACGGGAAAAGATAAAATAGCTGATCGCGCAGCGGTTTTTGCGGCATAGTAAGTGTCCGGGGAAAACATGGCCGCAGGCGATCGCCAGAGTACCTTTTCCGGCACCAAGGAAGTCGCTGAGCGGCTCCGTTTCGACGTTGACCGCCTGGCCGCGTATCTGCGCGAACATGTCGAAGGATTTGCTGGACCAATTACGCTCAAGCAGTTCAAAGGCGGTCAGTCCAATCCGACCTATCTCGTCGAGACGCCGGAGCGGCGCTATGTGCTGCGGCGAAAGCCGCCCGGCAAGCTGTTACCCTCGGCGCACGCAGTCGACCGCGAATACCGCGTGATCGGCGCGCTTTCCGCGCAGGGATTTCCCGTCGCCAGGCCGATCGTCTATTGCGCTGACGAGACCATCACCGGCACCGCATTTTTCGTCATGTCGCATGTCGAGGGCCGCGTGTTTTGGGAAGCGGAGATGCCTTCGTCAAATCCGCAAGAGCGGGCGCAAGTCTACGATGCGATGAACGCGACGCTGGCCCGGCTGCATAACTTTGATCCTGCCGCAATCGGACTTGCCGATTACGGTCGCGGTGACAACTACGTGGCGCGGCAGATCGAGCGCTGGTCGAAGCAATACCGCGCCTCCGAGACCGAAAAGATCGACGAGATGGAGCAGCTGATGGTGTGGCTGCCCGCCCATATTCCCCCAGCCCAGCCGACGCGGCTGGTGCATGGCGATTACCGGCTCGACAACATGATTCTCGCGCCGGATGCATCGGAAGTCGCCGCCGTGCTCGACTGGGAATTGTCGACGCTGGGCGATCCGGTAGCCGACTTCGCCTACCATCTGATGCAGTGGGACATGCCGCCAGCCGAAGCCGGAACCGGGTCGCTGGTAGGCCAGGATCTGGCGGCGCTCGGCATCCCCTCCCGCGAGGCCTATGTGGAGGCTTATGTCAGACGCACCGGGCTGGATCCACGGCCGCATTTAGCGGTCTACTCCGCCTACAACTTCTTTCGCATCGCCGCGATCCTGCAAGGCATCGCCGGCCGCGTGCGCGACGGCACAGCCACCAGCGCCCATGCGGCCGCACGAGCTGGGCTGGTGCGGCCGTTGGCTGCCAAGGCGTGGGAATTTGCCCGCGAGGCAGGGCCTTAGCGCTACCGGCGTTCCTGAAAAAAGCGCTTGAGCAAGATCGACGATTCGGCCTCCGCCAGGCCGCCGTAGACGTCGGGCCGATGATGGCAGGCGGGCGAAGCAAAAAATCGCACGCCGCTGTCGACGGCGCCACCCTTTGGGTCGAGGGCGCCGTAGTAAAGCCGGCGGATGCGGGCGAACGCGATGGCGCCGGCGCACATTACGCAAGGTTCGAGCGTGACATAAAGGTCGCAATCGGTAAGGCGCTCGGAGCCGAACGCCGCGGCCGCCGCACGGATCGCGATCATTTCAGCGTGCGCGGTCGGGTCGCGGTCGGTCAGCGTGCGATTGCCGGCGCGGGCGATAATGCGACCTTCACGCACAACGACGCAGCCGATCGGCACCTCCCCGCGCTGCTCGGCCGTGCGGGCTTCATCGAGGGCCGTTTCCATGAATGTGCCGGACATTGAATGACGCCATCGACGATTGCCTGAGCGGTCGTCCGGGGTTATTGCCGGGCGCAGCCATGGACGACAAGAGCAAATCCGACAAACGCGGCGAGCGGATCGCCAAGGTGATCGCCCGCGCCGGGCTCGCCTCGCGGCGCGAGGCCGAGCAATGGATCGCCGCCGGCCGCGTCGCGGTCAACGGCACGGTTATCACCTCGCCCGCGCTCAATGTCGCGGCCGGCGATCAAGTGAGCAT
>JASHSY010000215.1 GCA_030040825.1 Xanthobacteraceae bacterium | reverse complement strand
CGGTGAGATAGAGATACCCGTCATTGTCGAGATAGCCGACGTCGCCCACCGTGCTCATGCTACCGTCGGGCGAGCGCGACTGCGCGGTCCGCTCGCGATCGTTGAAATACTCAAACGCCGTGCCGGTATCGAACCACAGCGTACCGGCCGTTCCGGTCGGGCACGGCTTCATCTCCGCATCGAGCACGTGGAGCTTGCCAAACAGCAGCTTGCCGACAGTGCCGCGATGCGCCAGCCATTCTTCGCTGTCGCAGGCCGTGAAGCCGAGCCCCTCCGTCATGCCGTAATATTCGAGGATGATCGGTCCCCACCAGGCGATCATCTCTTCCTTCACCGGCACCGGACAGGGAGCGGCAGCATGCACCGCCGTCTCGAGCGAGGAAATGTCGTAACGCCGGCGCATGGCGTCGGGTAGCTTGAGCATGCGCGAGAACATCGTCGGCACGAGCTGACTGTGGGTCACTTTGTATTGTTCGACGAGTTGCAGATATCTCTCGGCGTCGAAGGTCTCCATGATGATCGCGGTGCCGCCGCGGTCGATGGTCAGGCTGACGGCCGCTTGCGGCGCCGAGTGATAAAGCGGCGCCGGCGACAGATAGATCATTCCGTCCCGGTACCGCCAAAGCTTGTCGAGGAAGGTGTAAAGCGGCAGCGGCTGCGATGGCGCCTGCTCCGGCAACGGCCGCAGAATCCCCTTCGGCCGGCCGGTGGTGCCGGACGAATAGAGCATGGCGATGCCCAATGTCTCGTCGGCGATCGGCGTGGCCGGAAATTCGCCCGCCATTTGATCAAGATTCTGCACGCGCGCGCCGTCACCCGCGCCGTCGGCAATCAGGCAAAGCTCGACCTTCGGGCACTGCTTGAGCGCCGCCAAGGCCACCGCACGCTTGGCTTCCGATGTAATGAGGATTTTCGATTCGCTGTTGTTGACGATGTAGGCCAGCTCGTCCGGGGTCAGAAACGAATTGATGCAGGTGTAGAACAGCCCGGCGCGCGTGCCGGCCGCGCAGCTTTCGATATAACGCGCGTTGTTCTCCATGAAGATCGAATAATGATCGAGCCGTTTGAGCCCGCGCGAACGGAACAAATGCGCCAGCCGGTTGCTGCGGGCCTCAAGCTCGGCATACGTCACCGCCTCGCCGGTCCCGGCCATGATGAACGCCGGCTGCGCAGCGCGCGTGACCGCATGATTGCCGGGATACATGGCGCTTACCCCCTTCGCTCACTCGCTCGCGTCTTTTTTATACCCCGGCGTCACAGTTCTCGCCCGATAGCGGCAGATTACATGTGGGTTGATGTCGGCGATATGTGTTCAGCAGCGAGTTTCACAGCATTGACCCCCCGATAGGATACTGAGGACATCAATTTGACCGCCCATCCATTGGATTTGTTCACTGATTAGAAAGGTGATTCGGCACTCTGATTGCTCGTCCACGTTTACCGAAACCCGAACACAGTGTGCGGCGCATGGGGTGGATTGCAAAGCTGGGCCCGCCGATACCCGATCGGCACCCCGAATGTTAGCTGAGGCATTCGCGCTGCATCAAGCCGGCCGTTTGGCGGAGGCAGAGCGGATTTACGCGCAAATTCTTGTGCAGGAGCCTGGCCATTTCGATGCCCTGCACCTGCACGGGCTTATCCTTCATCAACGTGGCGACTACGCCGGAGCACTGGTAGGGATCGAAGCCGCGCTGAGACAAGCGCCGGACAATCTACTGGCCTTGAGCAATCGGGGCCTCGTGCTCAATGCGCTTGGGCGTTTTGACGACGCGTTGGCGAGCTACGCGCACGCGCTGGCGGTGCGGCCTGATTTCCCCGAAGCGCTGCTCAATCGCGGCAACACACTGCAGGACCTGAGGCGATATGCGGCGGCGGTGGCAAGCTATGATCGCGCGCTTGCCGCCAAGCCGGATTATGCCGAGGCGCATTACAATCGAGGCAATGCACTCAACGCGCTCAAGCGATTCGATGAGGCTTTAGCGAGCTACGATCGCGTCCTGGCGCTGCGGCCGGACGACCCCAACGTGTTGTTCAACCGGGGAATGACGCTCCATGTGCTCAAGCGCTTCGATGAGGCGCTGGCGAGCTACGACAGCGCGCTTAAGCTGCAATCGAACTTCGCCGCCGCGCATAGCCGTCGCGGCGCGACGTTGAGAGCATTGAAGCGGTTTGACGAAGCGCTGGCCAGTTACGACCGAGCGCTCGCGCTTTGGCCCGACGACGCCGAAGCTCATTCAAACCGCGCTGTGACCCTGCAGGAACTGGGGCGATTCGAGGGAGCGCTGGCGAGCTGCGACCGCGCGCTTGCATTGCGGCCGGACTACGCCGAGGCTCACTCCGACCGGGGCAATGCGCTCAGCGGGCTCGGGCGGTTCGACGAGGCGCTGACAAGTTATGACAGCGCACTTGCGGTGCGGCCGGATTATGCCGAGGCGTTCGCCAACCGCGGTCTTACTCTGCATGCCTTGCAGCGATACGAGGAGGCGCTGGCGAGCTGTGACCGGGCGCTCGCTCTGCGCCCCGATTATGCCGAGGCGCTTCTCAATCGCGGCGTCACGCTGCAAGAGTTGAACCGTTTCGAGGAAGCGTTGACGTCCTACGACGCCGCGCTGAAGGTGCGGCCGGATTTTGTCCAAGCGCATTACAACGAGGCGATTTGCCGAATGCTGGTCGGCGACTTTCCCCGCGGTTGGGAAAAGTACGAATGGCGGTGGGCAAAGGAGCTGGCCGCGGCGAAGCGAAATTTCCCGCAACCGCTTTGGCTCGGATCGAATGACATCGCGGGCAAGACCATCCTTCTCCATGCCGAGCAAGGCTTGGGCGATACGATACAGTTCTGCCGCTACGTTCCGTTGGTCGCGCGTTTAGCTTCGCGCGTGATCCTGGAAGTTCAAAAGCCGCTGCGCGAATTGATGAGCGGTCTCGCCGGTGCGGCTCATATCGTGTCACGCGGCGAGCCGCTGCCGGCTTTCGATGCTCACTCCCCATTACTCAGCTTGCCGCTGGCGCTCAAGACACAGCTCGACACCATACCCTCGCAAATACCCTATCTGGCGGCGCGCCAAAGCAAGATCGATCATTGGCGCGATCGCCTCGGCAACCGGCACAGAGCCAGAATCGGCATCGTATGGGCCGGCAATCCTCGCAACGCGGTCTCAATCAGACACCGAATGCTCGATGAGCAACGAAGTATAGCGTTTGATCGGCTTGAGCCGCTTTTTCAGGAAACACACTGCGATTTCTATAGTCTGCAAAAGGGCAACAATGCAGCGCTGCAATTACGCAACAGCCCGCTGCGCGACAGG
>JASHSY010000027.1 GCA_030040825.1 Xanthobacteraceae bacterium | reverse complement strand
TGCTTGCCTTGGACGATGATCACCGGACGCACACACTGGTGATCCTCGGGACGGTAGTGGACGGGGCCGACCAAGGATTCGTAGGTTTCGCCCTTCTCATACTGCTTAATCACGGCTGGCGGGTAGAAGGTGCCCGCCTCCGACACCATGCGCGCCCATGCCGAGATCGAATTGTACGAGTTCTCGGCGCCCCATTCGGGACGGTAGTTGTACTTCTTGTAGAAGGCCTCAACGAACAGCTTGGCGAGTGGATATTTGTCCTCGAGCGTCCACCAGAAGTCGGTGGCGGCGAGGACCCCGCCCATGATCTCCGCCCCCACTTCCTTGGCGAGGAAGGGAGTCTGATAGGGGATCACCAGCGTCATCTTGGGGATGATGCCGAACTGATGCGCCTGCTGGGTCGACAGCACCGCATCGCGGCCCCAGTTCACATTGATCAGGAACTCGGCGCCTGAATTGGCGATGTTGGTCAGATATTGGCTGAAGTCCTGGGTGCCGAGCGGTGAGACCTGGTCGGTCACCTGCGTCCAGCCGCCGTGCTGGGTCAGATAATCGTTCACCGACTTGGTGACGGTGTGACCGTAAGTGTAGTCCGGCGTCATGAACGCGGCCTTGCGGTTCTTGCCGAACTTCTTCACCAGCACCGGGCCGATTGCCGCAGCAGCGGTCTGGCCATAGAAATCCTGACGGAAGCCATACCGTACGCAATCCTTGCCGGTGGTATCGTTCGAGCCCGAAATGCCCGCGACGTAGAGGACTTTTTCGCGCTGGGCGAAATGATTGGTTGCGACCGCGACCGCCGAGGAGGTCGATCCGGTCATCAGCACGATCTTGTCATCGTTGATGAAGGTTTGCTGTGCCTGCACCGCGTTGTTCGGTTTGGCGCCGGAGTCTGCGGAGACCAGTTTCACGGTCTTGCCAAGCAGGCCCTTGGTGATCTTGGGCGCGATTTTCTTGATCAGCTCGTTACCCTCGTTGATATGGTCGACCGCCAGTTGCATTCCTTTCAGCTCATCCGCGCCCGACTGCGCGTAAGTGCCGGTCAGCGGCACAGCGGCACCGATGGTCACCGTCGACCCTTCCGACCCGGCCGGCCAGGTGCCGATCGGCGGTTGGTCTGCTGCAAAGGCTCCCTGAAGGAAATTGAACGGCGCGGGCATTGCGGCCGACAATGCGCCGAGGCTGGCGCCTGTTGCGACGGCTTGACGCAGGAGTCCGCGGCGCGACATTCCCCTGAATAAACGGGTTTTCTCAATAGTCACAGTAACCTCCCATTTTCATTGATTTCCAGGATTGGAGTGTGACCGTCTTTAGTAGGGGTAGCTTTAATCGTCCTTATTGATCCAGATTATATACATGAACGTTTCGGTTAGACCTCTCACCGCACGCGCATCCGGCGCGATCAAGGACATTTGGCGCTGCGACCCATTCGTCGTGCGGGCAAGAAGCCTGGTCGATCTGACGCTGCCGGATTTGCAAAGCTTGCGTGCTGTGATCGAGACCGAAGCGGCGGTTAAAAAGCGGCGCGACCTGATTCTCGAAGGATATGAATTTTCCAAGCTCTACTTCATTAAGGAGGGCTTCGCCGCCCGCTACAAGCTCCTGCGCAACGGCAAGCGCCAGATCGTCAATTTCGTCCTGCCTGGCGACATTGTCGGCATGCCCGGCAGTTTTCTTGACCGCGCCGCAAATTCGGTCATCGCCGTGTCGGATATGACGTTGCAGATTTGCGCGCTGGACGCGTTCGTTGGGCTTTGCTGTCGGCAGCCGAAGTTCGGCCTCGTGCTGACTTGGCTGGCGGCGCAGGAGGCGGCCCATTATGCCGAGCACATTATCGATGTCGGCCGTCGAACGCCGGCCGAGCGGCTGGCGCATCTTCTACTCGAAATTCATTCCCGGCTTTCGGTGGTTGGGCTGGCCGACGAGTTCGCATTCACCCTGCCGTTTACGCAGGAGATGATGAGCGACGCGCTCGGCCTGAGCGTTCCGCACCTCAATCGCACGCTTGCACTACTTCGCACCGAAGGCTTGATCGCGGTCAACGAGCGGCGCGTGGAAATCATCGATCGCAAGGCGATGGAGCTGCTGGCGCAGTTCCAGCCGATTCAGTCCGCGCAAATACCGCTTTCCGAAGACGTCGTGGTCAACCGATCGGCCTGATCAGCTTTGCCGGGACTGGCCGTGCAGCCGGCGCAGTTCGGTCTTCAGCACTTTGCCGTAGTTGTTCTTCGGTAGAGCTTCGAGGAAAACATATCCGCGCGGCCGTTTGAAGCGCGCGATCGCGGACAGGCAAAGCGCGTCCAGTTCTTCGACCGACACGCTTTGTTGCGGCCGCGGCACGACGCAGGCCACCACCTCTTCGCCCCAATCGGAATGCGGCCGGCCGATTACCGAAACTTCCAACACGGCCGGATGCCGCAGCAGCACTTCTTCGACTTCGCGCGGATAGATGTTGCTGCCGCCAGAGATGATCATATCCTTTGAGCGGTCTTTGAGCGTCAGGAAACCTTCCGCGTCGAATGCTCCCATATCGCCGGTATGCAACCAGCCGCCGCGCAGAGTTTCGGCGGTGGCATCCGGGTTGTTCCAATAGCCTTTCATCACGACCTCGCCGCGAACCAGAATCTCGCCGATGTCCCCGGTCGGAAGGTCGCGGTCGAACTCGTCGGCCACGCGCACCTCGACATTGACCCGCGGTAACCCGACCGAGCCCACGATCTCGCGCCAGCGCGGCCGCGATCGGTCCGCGTGCAACGCTTTCGGCAGGACTGTGATGGTCATCGGTACTTCGCCTTGTCCGTAGATTTGCGCAAATTTGGGTCCGAGCAAATCCATGGCGCGAAGGAGCGTTTCGAAATGCATCGGCGCGCCGCCGTAGATGATGGTGCGCAGGCCGCGGTGATCGGCGGCAGCAAAGCCTTGATGGTTGACCAGCCGGCTGATCATCGTCGGCGCGGCGAAGAAGCTGACGTTGCCGTGGACCGCGAGCAAAGCGGCAATCTCATCGGGGTCGAAACCGGCGCTCTCGGGAACAATGGTGTTGGCGCCCATGGCGACAAAGGGCAGGCCGTAACAGCCGGAGCCATGGGACATCGGCGCCGCATGCAGGACGCAGTCGTCGGAGCCGACCGGTTCGATCTCGGCGAAATAGGCCAGCGTCTGCGCCAGCATGATGCCGTGCGTCAGCATCGCGCCCTTCGGGCGACCGGTCGTACCGCTGGTATAGAACAGCCAGGCCGGATCGTCCGGCGAGCGCGACACTACCTCGATGCCGTCGCCGTCAAAGAGGTGCCGCCACTCGGCGCTTTCGGTGACGATCGTGCGGCCGTGCGCCGCCACATCCTCGGCACGATCGGGGCTGGCCAGAACCAGCGCAGCTTCAGTATGGCCGATGATGTAGCCGAACTCCTCGCGATGCAGCTTGGCGTTCATCGGTACCGCGACCAGGCCGGCGTGCCAGATCGCAAACAATGCTTCGAGAAATTCCGGCCGGTTGGTCATCGCGATCGCGACGCGATCGCCCGGGCGGCATACGGAACGCAGGTTACCGGCCAGCGCACGCGAACGCGTCGCCCATTGCCGGTAATTGGCGTAGGTCTTGCCGCCATAGGCGATAGCGGGCCGGTCAGGTGCGACGCGGCCCCATTTCTCGACCCAGCCAGCCAGATTCATCGCGCGCGCCGCAAACGTCGGTCACGGCGCAGGCTTGGCGTCGATGAGCACGGCTGCAATGAGGCAGGGCTTACCACTCCGATTGACCCACGCATGGTTGGTGCCGCGCTGGACGATGCAATCACCGGCATGCAGCTCGACTTCGCCTTCTTCCATCAGCATGTGCATCGAGCCAGAGATTACCACCAGATAGTCGATCGAGTTGGTCTTGTGCATGGTCGGATGCTTGGCGGAATCGGCCGCGCTCGGCTTGTTGTGACTGCCGAGCTGGCCGAAAGCGGCCTCGGTGTCGATCTTGCCGGCGCCCTCGGGCGGAATCTCAACAACGCGGAAAATGGTGCCGGCGGGGGTCGGATCGTGGCGCATCGGCCGCAGCGAACGGTCCTTTGCGCCGTGATTGTCCACCGGCATTTCGTCGGTGACCCAGACTTCGGTGACGCCGAGCCCCGGCCAGCCCTTGATCTCGGTTGCGTTGGGCGCGTGATCGTCGATCATGACAATGGCTTTGCCGGCGGCGTTGTGGCCGGTGACGAAGCGGCGGACTTTTTGCACCATGACGTTTCCTCCGGTGTCTTTGTGTCAGCGGCGCACGATGCGATTGCGCAGTACGCCGATTTTCTCAACTTCAAGCTCGACCACTTCGCCCGGTTCGACATAGCGCCCGATTTCGAGGCCGGAGCCGTTGCCGACCGTGCCTGAACAGAACAGCTCGCCTGGATGGATGGTCTCGTCGCGCGACACGTAGGCGATGCAGTCCTCGTATTTCCAGTGCATTTCCCGCGAATTGCCGCGCCCGCGCTCCTCGCCGTTGACGCGCACGATCATTTCCAGCGCGTAAGGATCAGGGATTTCGTCGGCGGTGGTGATGCACGGGCCGACCGGATTCGAGTTGTCGAAGTCCTTGCCTTTGCCCGGTCCGAGATTGGAGGCCATCTCCAGCGTCTGTTCGTCGCGCGCGGAGAGGTCGTTGAAGATGGTGTAGCCGAAAATGTGCGCGCGGGCCTTGTCTTTAGGAATGTCACGGCCCGACTTGCCGATGACGCAGGCGAACTCAAGCTCGTAGTCGATGGTTTTTGAATAAGCCGGCCACGCCACGTCTTGATCGGTGCCACAAACAGCAAAGCGACTCGGTTTGTAGAAGCTTGGGCGCTCGTACCAGACTTTCGGCGGCTTGAAGGCGCCTTGCTGGTCGAGTTCGCGCAGCGCCTTTTCGGGATCGGGAGAAGAGGCGGCGCGGATGCGCAGGATTTGCGTGAACGCCTGAATAAGATGTTTCTCGAAACACAGGAAGTCGCGAAGCTGCGGTGGTTCCGGGAGCGGCGACAACAGTTTGACCGACTTGGCGTCCACCATGCCGCGCCCCGAGCGCTGCGCGTCGGCTGCGATTTCGCGGGCGCGATCGAGCGCCGCGGGGCTGGCTTCGATCAGCGCCTGCATGCTGCTGAAAGGGGCGCCGGCGTTCTCGCGCGCGGCCAGGAAATCGACGATCCGCGCATCGCCATCGGCCAGCGCGCCGATCCGCTGCCGGCCGGATGAGATAAAGGTGACAAGCCGCATCGCCATCCTCCCGAACCGGCGGCGGTTAGCCGCGATCTTGGTCACTCATATTATTATATTTCATTGAATGTTGAAATCCGTGTACTGTCAAGGCATCGTCGCTGCGGCGTTTGGAGGCCTGCCCCGCCATGAAAGCGAAGACGGTTGCGGCTCGAAAAGCGCCGCGTTCCAGGCTGCCGAAGCGCGGGCCGGCGCCTCGCGACGATCGCAACGGCGCCCGGCGCGGCGACACGACGCGGCTCGCGATCCTCAATGCCGCTGAGCGCTGTTTCGGCGAAGGTGGCTTCGATGGTGTATCGCTCCGCACC
>JASHSY010000214.1 GCA_030040825.1 Xanthobacteraceae bacterium | reverse complement strand
GCGCATAGCGCCAGGGCAGATACCAGCGCGCCCTGGCGGGCAGTGTTTCGGCCACGAAATCGAGACCGGCAGTGCCCCAGGGCTGACAGCGGAGCAGCCGCGCCAGCGTCATCCAACCGCCGGCCCATAGGCCGTACCGCTCGATGGCCTGATCGGCATAGTCCGAGCAGGTGGGCAGATGTCGGCAGTGAAAGCCGATCAGCGGCGAGAGGGTGGTGCGATAGGCCTTGATCGCGCCGCGAGCGGCGAGACGAGGGGCGCGGCGCGAGGTGTCGAAGAGATGGTCGGGCGACATTGCGGGATTTACTCCGCCGCGGCCTGGCTCGCGTCGGCGCCGGCACGCTTTTTTTCGATCTGACCGATCGCATCGACGACCGCATCGAAGGTGAGCAATGTCGAAGCATGGCGCGCCTTGTAGTCGCGGACCGGCTCGAGCACCGCGATATCGGCCCATTTGCCCGCAGCCGGCGGCGCGCCGCTTTCCTTGAGCATCTTGCGCACGCCTTCGCGCAACGTGCGCAGCTCGTCAGCGCTGGAGCCGATGACGTTGCGCGCCATGATCGACGAGGAGGCCTGGCCGAGCGCGCAGGCTTTCACCTCGTGGGCGAAATCGACGACTTTGTCGCCCTCCATTTTCAGGTCGACGGTCACCGTCGAGCCGCAGAGCTTGGAGACTGCCTTGGCGGTGGCATCCGGCTCGGCCAGCCGCCCGATTCGCGGGATAGTGCCGGCGAGTTCGATAATGCGGCGGTTGTAGACGTCGTTGATCATGCGAAAGTGCGCTTCGAACCGGCTTTGTCGAACAGCCCACAAACTATATAGGTATGGCGCGGCGACGGCGAGAGTCCCCGCCGGCAGACACGTAGATCAGGCATGTCCGAGAAAGCACCCTTCGCAGCGCCAGGCGCCGCTACCGAACTGGAAGAAGGCACGGCGCTGACGCCGAGGTTCGACGCCGACGGGCTGGTCACGGCGGTCGCTACCGACGCCAAAACCGGGGACGTGCTGATGGTCGCGCATATGAACGCGCAGGCGCTGGCGAAGACCATTGCGACCGGTGAAGCCTGGTATTTCAGCCGCTCGCGCGGTGCGTTGTGGCAGAAGGGCGAGAGCTCCGGCCACACCCAGCACGTCGTCGAGCTGCGCGTCGATTGCGATCAGGACGCAGTCTGGCTCAAGGTCGAACAGATCGGCGGCGCCTGCCACACCGGCCGTCGCTCGTGCTTCTACCGCGCGGTGCCGCTCGGCAAAGCCGGCGCGGTGACGCTCGAATTCCGCGCGGAGCGCGTGTTCGATCCAAAGTCTGTCTACAAGGCGCGGTAATACTACGGCGCCCGTCCGGCTTTATCCGGCGGTCGGCTTTCGTCGCGGCGTCGCGCGGGCGAGCAGCCGCTTGGCGCGGGTAAGATGGGGCCGGTCGAACATCAGGCCGTCAATGCCGACCACGCCGGTGTCGGGACTGGCGGCGAATGCGTCGACAACCGCCTGCGCGTGCCGCAGCGCTTCCGGCGTCGGCGTGAAGATCGCATTGATGATCGGTACCTGCGTGGGATGGATGGCCATTTTCCCCGAAAAGCCGTCGCGGCGTGCCGCTCCGCATTCGCGGCGAAAAGCTTCGATATCGTGAAAATCGACAAAAACGGTGTCGATCGCCGGCACACCGGCTGCGGCCGCGCCTGCAAGACACAATGCCCGCGCCAATCGGTAAGGATCGAGCAGCATACCTTCAGTGTCGCGGTTCTTTTCGGCTCCAAGTTCGGCGGAAAGGTCTTCGGCGCCCCACGTCAGCGCGCTTAGCCGGTTGCTGGCGCCCGCATAGGTGCCGGCGAGAAATAAAGCCGCCGCCGTTTCGGTGGCGATTGCCGCGATTTTTATGTGACCATCCGGAAGACCGCTTAGCGCTTCGCGCACCGCAAGCTTCGCGTCAGCGTGGACGATGGAAGCGCCGCCCTCGGCTTTCGGCAGCATGATGGCATCGGGCCTCGTCGGCACGATAGCGTCGAGGTCGGCGTCGATCAGGCCGGTCTGCAACCCGTTGACGCGGACCAGGAGGTAAGGACGCGTTTCGGCTGCGGTGACCTCCTCCAGGAACGCCACCGCGCCGAGTCGGGCCTTCGCCTTGCCGGCGGGCGCGATCGAGTCTTCCAGATCGACGACCAGCGCGTCGGCGCCGCTGGTCATTGCCTTGTCGAGTTTCTTTGGACTGTCGGCCGGAACGAACAGCAGCGAGCGCATGGGTTTCCTCTTGCTCCATGTCACTTCGGACGGCCGCGCCCGTCAATGGCAATGGTGGGGCTTTCCCGTGCCGGCTATTCGGATGTCGAACAAGCGAGCGTCAGTGCTTGTTCATTTGCATCATGTTGCCGTGGTCCATTTGCATGCCGCCGTGGTCCATTTGCGTACCAGGTGCAGCAGCACCGATTGCGGCTACGGGAAACTCGACCTTTACCGTTCCGGCCTTTTCAAATTGCAGCGTCACCTCGACCGTTTTGCCCTGCTCCAAAGGGCTTTTGAGGTCCACGAGCATGACGTGGAAGCCGGACGGCTTGAGCGTGAT